>NZ_JBPCUJ010000160.1:0-37857 GCF_051011215.1 Lutimonas sp. | reverse complement strand
GGTTGGACTTCATAACTTTTTGATCAAAGCACTCGGAAATTTTAAATCAATTAATGATTAGATTCCATTTTCAATAAGAATCTCAGCCATTTCTTTTTGTAATTCAAGGGCCTTTTCTCTGGCTTTCTCAGCAAAATCTGCTGCTGCCGAGGCATAGATTATTCCACGTGAAGAATTAACAAGAAGTCCGATGTCTTTATTGATACCGAATTTACAAACCCCTTGCAAATCACCTCCTTGTGCGCCAACTCCTGGAACAAGAAGAAAATGATCCGGGACAATTTTTCTGATTTTTCGAAAAAATTCAGGTCGGGTGGCGCCGACAACGTACATTAATTGCTCACTGTTATTCCATGAAAGAGAGGTCTCTATTACTTTTTCATAAAGAGTAGTTTCTTGCTGGTCCTCGAGCAATTGGAAATCAAGCCCTCCTTTATTGGACGTAAGGGCAAGCATAATGGTAAACTTGTCTTTAAAAGCCAAAAAAGGCTCTACAGAGTCACTGCCCATATATGGAGCCACTGTGACAGAATCAAAACTCATGTCCTGGAAAAAAGCCTGTGCATATCGGGTAGATGTATTGCCAATGTCCCCGCGTTTGGCATCTGCTATACTAAAGACTTCAGGATAGTTTTTATTTAAATAATCAATTGTTTTTTCAAGACTTTTCCAACCTTTGATTCCATAAGCTTCGTAAAAGGCTGTATTTGGTTTATAAGCTACGGCAAGTTCATGTGTTGCATCAATAATAGCTTTGTTAAACTCAAAAATAGGATCTTCGGTAGCCAACAGATGAGGAGGTATTTTATCCAGATCTACATCAAGCCCAATACATAAAAATGATTTTTTCGATTTGATCTGACTTACTAGCTGTTCTTTTGTCATTTTTTTTGAAAATTGATTGCAGCAAAAGTAATCAATTTATCAGTTTAGGTTATCTTTGTATTTCATTTTAATTTCAACCAAAAAACCAATTTAATGAGAACTAAGATCGTAGCAGGAAACTGGAAAATGAACAAGACCTATAAAGAAACAAAGGGCTTGGTCAAAGAATTAAAAAATGCTGTAAAAGAACTTTCTTTAGATAACACGCGTGTGATCATTTCACCAACTTTTGTCAACTTACAGAAAGCGTCAAAAATGACGAAAAAATCAGCCATAGAAGTAGCTGCTCAGAACATGCATCAGGAAGCCAGCGGAGCCTATACGGGTGAAATTTCGGCAGATATGCTAACGAGTATTTATGTAAATACTGTCATTCTCGGACATTCTGAAAGGAGAGAATATTTTGGGGAAGATGATGCCTTACTTGCTAAAAAAGTGGATGCAGCTTTAAACAATGGGTTGGAAGTAATTTTCTGTTTTGGAGAGGTTCTAGAAGATAGAAAAAGTGGTAATCACTTTAAGGTAGTAGAGTCTCAGATTAAGAATGCTCTTTTTCATTTAGATTCAGATGCATGGTCTAAAATTGTATTGGCTTACGAACCTGTTTGGGCTATTGGAACTGGTGAAACAGCTACTCCTGATCAGGCACAGGAAATGCATGCTTTTATCAGAGAGTTAGTGGCAGAAAGATACCTTAGTGATGTTTCAGAAGAGGTTTCAATTCTTTACGGAGGAAGTGTTAAACCAGGAAATGCAGAAGAGATATTCTCGAAAAATGATGTTGATGGTGGATTGATTGGAGGAGCTGCCTTAAATGTAGATGACTTTAGCGCCATTATCAAGGCCATATAAATTAATAGAATTTAGATCCTTAATACATCTGTGATGTCTCTTTTTTAAAGTGGACATCACAGATTTTTTAAATACGAGTATATGAATTATGTAGGGTGTTTTTTTAAGATTGATTCAGGAAGTTTGGACTTGCAAACGTCTATTGATATACTCATTGCAGAATTGGGAGCCGTCGGATTCGAAAGTTTTACAGAAAATCCTGATGGGATCGTAGCTTATATACAAAAAGCTGATTGGGACGCCGCGCTACTATCAGATATTCAAATTCTACAATCGGATGAGGTTCATTTTTCATACGAAGTTAAAGAGATTGAACAGGTCAATTGGAATGAAGAATGGGAAAAGAATTTTGAACCGATTGTTGTGGACGATCAGGTAAGTATTCGGGCTCCGTTTCATGCAGACCCTGGTTTGAAGTACGATATTGTAATCGAGCCTAAAATGAGCTTCGGGACGGGTCATCATGAAACAACACACCTGATGGTAAAACATTTAAATGCCATGAACCTTGAAGGTAAGGAGGTTCTCGATATGGGATGTGGCACAGGGATCTTGGCCATCTTTGCCGAGATGAAGGGAGCTTCAAGGATAGACGCCATAGACATTGATAATTGGTGTTATGAGAATTCTTTAGAAAATGTTGAACGCAATAAGTGCAAAACAATTTCGGTATTTGAAGGGGATGCAAGTCTGTTGAAGCCAAATAAATACGATTTGATTATTGCGAATATCAATAGAAATATTCTCTTGGCCGACATGGCTACTTATAAGGCAAGTTTGAAAAGAGACGGGGTCTTATTGCTAAGTGGGTTTTATACCGAAGATGAGGAAATGATCAACAAATCAGCCCAGAAAAACGGTCTTGTTTTTGATAAGAAATTAGTAAGAAATAATTGGGTTGGATTAAAATATGTAAATTAGCCCAAGAATTGAATCTAAATCACATGATATATTCAACAAAAGAAAAAACACAAGAGGCTTTTGATGTTGCAGAGCAGGAGGCAGATAAGTTTGAAATTTTATTGTTTAATGACGATGTCAACACTTTTGATTTTGTCATCGATTCTCTGATTGAAGTTTGCGATCATACTTTGGAACAAGCTGAACAATGCACTTATTTAGTACATTATAAAGGTAAATGTGCCGTTAAAACCGGTGAATTTGAAGAATTAAAACCAAGATGCACACAACTGCTACAAAGGGGTTTGAGTGCTGAAATTGTTTAATACTATTTCTTCTGAAGGTTAAAGAGGGATGTTTCCATGTTTTCTTTTAGGTCCTTCCACTTGTTTATTTTCCAGCATTGAAAAAGCCTTAATTAATTTTCTTCTCGTCTCTTTTGGGAAAATCACCTCGTCTATAAAACCTCTTCTTGCGGCTCGGTATGGGTCTGAGAATTTAAAGGCATATTCCGCCTCTTTTTCTTTCCATTTTGCTTCTGAATCCTTTGCCTCTGCTATCTCTTTTTTGAAAATTATCTCGCTGGCTCCTTTGGCTCCCATAACTGCGATTTCAGCACTTGGCCAGGCAAAATTCATGTCAGCTCCGATGTGTTTTGAATTCATGACATCATATGCTCCGCCATACGCTTTTCTCGTGATGACCGTAACACGGGGTACAGTGGCTTCGCTTAAGGCATATAATAGTTTCGCCCCATCAACAATGATTCCTCTCCATTCCTGATCTGTACCGGGTAAAAACCCAGGAACGTCTACCAATACCAGTAAGGGAATATTAAAACTATCACAAAATCGAGTAAAACGCGCTGCTTTTTTTGAGCTGTTAACATCCAGTACACCGGCGAGACTCATGGGTTGATTTGCGATAATACCAATACTTCTTCCCGCCAGCCTGCTAAATCCGACAACAATGTTCTCGGCGTAATCTTTATGTATTTCATAAAAAGAATCACGATCGCAAATACCATTGATCACAAGTCTCATATCATAGGGTTTATGGGTGTCATCTGGAATAATATCTTCTAAAGATTCCCTTATTTCATCGCCCAGTTCAAAGGGTACTTTTGGCGTAGTGAGCTGATTATTTTGAGGGATATAGCTAAGCAATTTTTTGAGACTTTCTAAACATGCCAGGTCATTGGCAGCAGTTACATGTGTAACTCCCGACTTGGTTGAATGTGTTGATGCTCCTCCTAATTCTTCAGAGCTGACCGTTTCATTGGTAACCGTTTTTACAACATTTGGCCCTGTGACGAACATATAACTTGTTTCTTCAACCATGATGGTAAAATCAGTCATGGCAGGTGAGTAGACGGCTCCACCAGCGCAAGGACCCATGATTGCTGAAATCTGAGGGACTACACCAGAGGCTTGTACATTTCGATAGAAGATATCGGCATAGCCTCCGAGAGACCGCACTCCTTCTTGAATTCTGGCTCCACCAGAATCGTTCAGACCGATAACCGGAGCCCCCATTTTCACGGCAAGATCCATGATTTTACAAATTTTTTCAGCATGAGTCTCAGATAGAGCCCCTCCAAAAACTGTAAAGTCTTGGGCAAAAATATAGATCATTCTTCCTTCAATTGTTCCATAGCCCGTAACAACTCCATCTCCATAGAACAACTGATTTTCCATGCCAAAATCGGTACTTCTATGTGTCACTAACATTCCAACTTCTTCAAAAGAACCGTCATCTAAAAGATATTCAATTCGTTCCCTGGCAGTTAGTTTTTTCTTTTGATGTTGTCGTTCGATTCGTTTTTCTCCACCTCCCAATCTGGCTTCAGCCATTTTTTGCAATAATTGTTGTTGCTTTTCTTTCATGTCGATGATATTTTATTAATGGGATCTATTTGATAGTATAACTTGTCGTTGCGACGTAAAGTGCTAATTTGGAGTTCTCAATTGAGTTTCTTCTTTTCGATATAGTTTTAAAGCAAGTAAAGCGGCAATTTCGGCCTCTTTTTCTTTCTCCATTCTTAAAGCATCGGGATCAAAGAAATTTGCTACGAAATTGGTGTCAAAATGACCTTCTCTAAATGCTGTATCTTCACAGACATACTTGCCAAAAGGCAAGGTCGTTTCAACGCCTTCAATTACGTAACTATCAATCGCTTGAATCATTAATTGAATCGCTTCGTCACGATCACTGCCATAGGTTATTAATTTAGAAATCATAGGATCGTAATATATGGGAATTTCCATCCCTTCTTTATAACCATCATCAAGCCTGATGTTTTTTCCGTGAGGAATGCGATACCTACTCAGTGTTCCAATATTCGGTAAAAAGTTGTTCATAGAGTCTTCGGCATATACTCTCAGTTCGAGGGCATGCCCATTGAGCTGAACACTGTTTTGATCGAGGGAAAGCTTTTCACCTCGAGCAATTTTAATCTGTTCTTCAACAAGGTCTAATCCAGTAATAAATTCGGTTACCGGATGTTCAACCTGCAGGCGGGTGTTCATCTCCAGGAAATAAAAATTCATGTCAGCATCCATTAAAAATTCAACAGTGCCCGCTCCCCGGTAGTCACAGGCTTTCGCTACTTTGATGGCTGCCTCACCCATCGTGTTTCGAAGTTCTTCTGACAATAGTGAGGAAGGTGCTTCTTCAACTACTTTTTGATGCCTTCTTTGAATACTGCATTCTCGTTCGAACAGGTGTATGATGTTGCCATAATTATCAGCCATGATCTGAAATTCAATATGCCTGGGAGACCCTACATATTTTTCCACAAAAACAGAACCGTCGCCAAAGGCGGATTGGGCCTCACTAATGGCTCTTTCCATTTGTGATTCAATATCTTTTGAGGATTTCACAACTCTCATTCCTTTTCCCCCACCTCCGGCAGCAGCTTTAATCAGGACAGGGTAGCCAATTTGATCCGCTGTTTTTTTTGCGATGTCAAGATCTGTGACTGCGCGATCAATTCCAGGAACCATTGGGATGTCAAATTTCTTTACGGCTTCTTTTGCGGCCAGTTTGTCTCCCATCATTTTGATCGCATGATGACCAGGGCCAATAAAGATGATATTATGGTCTTCCACCGCCTTGGCAAATTGCTCATTCTCACTTAGAAAACCATAGCCGGGATGAATAGCATCAACTCCTGACTCAACAGCTTTTTCGATGATTTTATCTCCTAATAGATAGCTTTTATTTGAAGGGTTATCGCCAATATGAATGGCTTCGTCTGCATAAAGAACATGCGGTGAATTTCTATCTATGGTCGAATAGATAGCCACCGTTTTGATGCCCATTCGCTTGGCAGTTTTCATAATGCGCAATGCGATTTCTCCTCTGTTCGCGATTAGGATTTTTCTCATAATTACAATATTTTGGAAAACTTATTTGAAGTCAATTAGAAGCTTATTTTTATCCACAGTGTCACCCACATCAGTATGAATTTTTTTGATGCTTGCGTCTTTGGGGGAGAGAATCGCATTCTCCATTTTCATTGCTTCCAGAATCAATAGGGTATCTCCTTCTTTCACAGTTTGCCCCTCTTTGACTTTTATATCAATGATGATACCAGGCATCGGCGCATTGATGGAGTTAATGATCTTTGAGGATCCGTCAGAATATCCCATTTTTTCAATTACATCATCGATGGGTCTTTTTATTTTGACTGAATAAATGGAGGAATTGATTTGCAGGCAATAGCTTCGATCGAGAAAGTTAGATTCAATTAATTTCGCACGATATGATTTGTTTTCATGAATCAGATGAAATTCATTTTCTTCAATTTTTTGAATGTCGGATTGATCTAGGGCTTTTGGGTTAAAACTAAATTCCTGATGCTTATTAACCAAGGCTTTAGATGGTTTTTTCATAGAAGGAGGTGTTGAAAGGTCATTTAAAGATAGTGAATAAATAGATCAAAAATGCAGCTAATCAAAAGATTTTTAGTTAGTTGAATGTAGAATTCCCTGGTATTTAGGATATATATTTTATGTAAAATTAACCTTCAATTAAATATTCGGAAATCTAAGGGTTAATATAGTACATAAATAGGGCAAAAAAGTTGTTCTTTTTATAAGGTGATTGTTTTTATTTTTGTTCCAAAATATAAAACTACTGTCATGAGTATTAAAAAACAATTTTTAAAGAGCAAACCAGTTTGTAAAGTAACTTTTTCTTTAACTAAAGAAGAGGCTTTTAACGCAGCAAAAGTTCAATTATTGGGAGATTTTAATGATTGGAATGTTGAAGAGGCGATAGATTTGAAAAAATTCAAAAACGGATCCCACAAAGCAACATTAGATCTTGAAACTTCTAAAAGTTACCAGTTTAAGTATTTAATTGATGAAACAAAATGGGAGAATGACCAAGCAGCTGATAGTTATGTAAATAACGGTATCGATGCTGAAGACAACTTCGTTGTTAGTCTGTAATTTTCTCGGTTACATTCATTAAGATATTGCTTAATATTTGCACCAGCGGGGGCTTGATTTATTCATGAACCCGCTTTTTTTATGTCCAGATCACAGTTAGCAAAAAAAAAGGCCTCTTTTCAGAGACCTTTTAGAACATCACATTCAAACCTTATTTTCCGCTTCATCTTCAATGGCAGGAGCTCTTCATCTTAATAACCCCTCACTAGACTGATCCTGCCTTCTGCATTTAAGTTGTTAAATGTGTGCTTCCGATACTTACAATCGGGAACTTTTCCTTTTTCAATTATTAATTCTTGATTAGCTTCTCAACCATTCGATGTTCATTATCACTCAGGGCTTGACCTTTTAACGAAACCAACAACTTGGATAATTTTTCCTTATCCTTTATAGGTACAACCTCAACCTCATGATCGATTTGATTGAGAAGTTCTTTCAAGTTCTTTACCGCTGCCAGATTTTTCTGTTCTGTATAAATTTTATACTTCACATCGATCTCTATATCGGTAAGTAATTCTCGGATCATAATTATTAATTTTATACAAAGGTAAGGGCATCAGGTCTATCGCATGCCGACATGCGATGTCTTTACATTGAAATTGTTTGTAGGGGATATTTTCCTTATTTTTACTTGATGCCACATAGAATGAAAAAATATAATGTTATCGGGGAGCTGCTGATTGATTATCGGAAGTTGCAGAACATGTCTCAAGCCGAATTCGCGTCCCGCTTAAATGTGGATATCAGAACCGTACAACGATGGGAAAATGGATCAACATTAATCAAGCCGGATAAAGAGGAGGATATCGTTATGGAAACATTGTTGCCATATCAATTGGTAAGGAATTTGAACGCAAGTGTTCCTATTCCTACCTATTATGATTTTAGTTTACGAAAATATTCTCTGTCTCAACTGACCAATAAACTTCCCCATGCCGAGTGGTTCAAAAGAAATTTGGAGATAGCAACCAAACGAATCAGAACCCTTGATTATGATGCTGATATTGATTATATCGTTCGGTATATGAAATATCACAAAAAGATCACAAAATCTTTAAAGGCCGTAATAAAAGAAGCGGTGCGATTGTTACCGGAAATGAATTTGATTATCACAGATGATTCTGGTTTTTATTCAGGGCACTCACTTATTTTTCCATTAAGACCGGAGGCCTATCAAAAATTGAAGTCTCAGGAAATAAATGAGCAGGATTTAACTGTAAATGATTTGATACATCATAAAAAACTGGATCGTCCTATTTTTTTTGGTTTTGACATTACAGCAGATAGTAATGACAATAATTTTTATATCAGTAGCCAGTTACTGAGATATGTTAGGGACAAACCCAATCAGCAATATTTGTTTTGCTCAATTCCAATCAGATATGATAACATGGATTTAAGTGAACAGATGGGCCTTAGGATAATTTGGGAAGGCGAATCCGGAAAGAATGAATATGGATTGGATGTTTTTCCTCGCTTTCAAGAGGGTAATTTTCGAAATTTTTTATCGGAAGATAATTCATAAGGCAAGATGAGCATAATCGTACAATTTTCATCCTCTTCAAGATGATTTTGATAGATTTCAATTGCCATGTGTTTATTTGTATAGACCATAATGGTATGTATGCCAGGTTTAAAAAATGTCCCAACCTACCAAAAATCAAATGCACTTAACCTAATTCTAGTAAACCTTTTTTCCCCCTGATTTACTATCGAACATGACTTTTAGCATGATTGGGACTTCCTTAATTGAATAATCTAATTGGTGTCTAATCCTTTTATTTTGGCAAATAAATACTAAATTATATATCAATTTCAGGAATATTAATAAAAACTATTAACCTGGTACAAAGGTACGGCAGATAAGAACCTTGATTGACGACACGCCATGTCTGTTAACAGTTTTTGTGATTTTTATAACATTTTCTATATGATTATTTTGTAGCATATAAGAGTTGTTTATTAACTTGGCGTCATGAATAAAACCAGCCGAATTGCAATTGAAAAAGAATTTAAAGATTATCTGAATTTTTGGATGGAACAGATGCTTTCCAAAGATCAAAAGGAGATTTACCCCGAGATGTCCCAAGAGTTTATTCCGAATAAATTGGCTGACATGGGAGCCATGTATTTGGGGAGGATTCTTTATGGCGCATCTCGTGCTTCCAGGACATTGAAACAGGATTCATATAAAGGATTGGCGGATGCCGCTTATGCATTGCTTGTCGATTTTAAGAATCCCGCAGGTGGTTATTATTGGTCACGAAAATACAATATGGAATGGAGCCATGATGCAGATAATGTGAATATGGCTCAGGCATTTGTTTTGTATGGCTTCGCGGAATATATGAATCTTCATGCGTCTACGGAAGTTCTGAAACGAATAGAAGGCCAATTGAACTTTATTCAGGCGAATATAGGAGATGAATCAGAAGGTTCTTACCTCGACGGATTTGACCAGAACTGGGCAAGAAGCAATGCTATGTCAAGATCTTTTGGAACACATTTTCACATCTTGGAAGCCATGGTATTGATCTATCAACAGGATAAATCATCAGAACTTAAGGAGTCGATTCACGATTTGATTAAAATGATTATTGATCGGTTTATTGACAAGGACTCTTACGAGTGTCTTCATCGTTTTTCAGAAGAATGGAATTTAATGCCAAATGAGAACTGGGCAGGACATAATGCTGAATTCAGCTGGGTCATATGCGAAGCTGCTAAAGCAATCAATGATCAAAAGCTGATAGCTTTGACCCAGGAACTCGCTGTTAAAATGATGGATCAGGTTATTGAAAATGCCGCTGATAAAGCCAATGGTGGTTTTTTCAATGCCATTGAAGGGAACATACCCTTGGAAAAATCAAAGTCTTGGTGGCCACAGGCCGAGGTGGTTTTGGGATTATTGAATGTATATAAAATAAGTGCTAATGAACATTACCACAATTTGGCAATGGAGCAAATAGCGTATATTTCAAATCATTTTATGAGCGAAAAAGGAGAATGGTATGCTGGCTTAGAAAACAACGGCACGCCTCAAAAAGACATGCCCTTGGTTTTTTTCTGGAAATCAATGTATCATACTGTTCGATATTATGATTATCTATTGCATTTTATGAAGTAGCAAATTCCTGCATCATAAATGATTCGTTTGCATCCATTGATTTATAGGTTTTCATGATGTCACCAATTTTCAGTTTCGTTACTTCCTCGCCAGTTTCCATATAGTATTTTAGTCCTACTAAAAGCTTAAAGAAGGTTTTCGTCATGCTTCCCTTGATGATACCTGCCATAAATGCCGGAGAAGTATTGTAATGTATAATAGCGGTTACAAGTGTTCTGTTTTTTGTTAGTTCCTTCGCTTCCAAAGTTGCCTTCATTTTATCCATCATGGGAAGACCTCCCTGAATGATTTCAATATCAAAGCTACTGTTATCGCGTACAGCGACGATTTTTTCCTGAATTGAATTTTTACTGTCAAGGTCACATTGTCTTTCACATCCTAATGCTCCTTCTGATCCCTTTGTTAAATGGGATCCTTCAATAAGCGGATTAAAGGCATTCACTTCTCCAAATTTATGAAAGAGGATATCCCATACTTCTTCTTTGCTGCTGTTGATGGCAATATCAACACGAACTGTTCTTAATTTTTTCATCTTATCTATTTTTATAGGTTCTATGCAAAGATGAGGTGAAACGAAGGCTTATTATTTCTTGATTGGCTCAATAACTTGAATTATTGGTTCAATTGTGGTTTTGAGAAGGGTAGTGGTTTAAAAAGATGTCGGAAAGTAGCAAAAAGCAGAAAACCCTAAGGATTAATTAGGGCTGCTGGTACTTGAAGTTGCAGTACCAATAAGGTAGTATATATTTGTTGTTTTGCTTTTTAACATAAGAAACTGGTAGTTATAAAAAGGGTTTATATAATTTTAATAATCGTATTTTCTTTTATCAGACCAATTGGATCTTTTGTTGTTTTTAAATGCTGAAGTTCTCATAATTGTATTTTTGATAGGTTAAATTCTTATTAGGCTTTGATGGCATAGTTTCTGTGTGCTGACCATCTTACTCTTTTACTGTTGTTAAATATTGTAGTTCTCATAATGATATTTTAATAGGTGTGAATTAGGTTGTTTTTTGGATTGGTTTAGTAATCGTATTTTCTTTTGTTGGACCAATTTGATCTTTTGTTGTTTTTAAATGCTGAAGTTCTCATAATTGTATTTTTGATAGGTTAAATTCTTATTAGGCTTTGATGGTATAGTTTCTGTGTGCTGACCATCTTACTCTTTTACTGTTGTTAAATACTGTCGTTCTCATAATTATTGTTTTGTTGGTTATACTTATAAGACGACACATCTTCAAAGATGTTACAGTACTATGTAAAACAAAGTACTATTTTAACAATAATTTCACACATTAAAAAGTTAAATCATTAATAATCAATAAGATAAAAATATAGGAAAAATTAAAAAATATTTTTATTAAGGAAAAATTATACATTTAATTTTAGCATAAGTGCTGGAAAACGTATTTAATTAACTAAAAAAAAGGCCTTCTATGTATCACAGAAGGCCTCATTCTTAATTTTTGTTCTATTCTTTAAAGAAGGTATTGTTTAATAAAGTTTTTGTCAAACTCCAAATACACGATTCCTTCAATTAGATCAATTGCATAATTAGGTTTTCTATTCTTACCTAAGGAAATTGATTTTTCACTTTCACCGGTGTCTTTGTTTATTTTGACCAATTCGATACCTTCATCCGTTTTAGTGAGTACCATGATATAGTCGCGCGATTCTTTGGTGGCCTTAAATCGTTTGTTGGCAGCTCCAAAGGCCATAGAGGCTGCACCTCCAGCGGCCTTGCTCATTTCATTATAGGCCATTCCAACTTCCGCATAGGTCTGACCTTCTACAGATTGAACGCCAACCTGATTACTGGCCTGACTCAATGCTCCTGAGGCTACTCCTGAAACAGCGGATACATAACCAGCGTAAATGGTGCCTGCATATAAAAGAGCTCTTTTCCAGCCTTCTTCTTTGGGAGATTTATAATATGACTGATAACTGAGGTCACCATTATAATCATACATAGCAAAGTTTTGATCCGAACTTATTACAATTCCCGAATCTCTAACTTCTATTTGCTTTGGACCTTCCCCTTCTTTAAAATCAATTCCAGTTTGTCCTGACATACTTATTTGTCCGGAGTTCAGGTCCACGGCATTTATCGATCCGGTTTTGAAGTTAAACATGTATAAATGATCATCTTTTTGCTCTACCAAATTATAACTGGTTTTTATATCTTTTTCCCATAATAGATCTCCCGTCGATGTATTGACAATATTCATTTCACGTTCAGTTGCATATAAAATACCATTGTCCGTAGTTAAGGTATAGCCTACATATCCTTTTACTTTTATTGTTTTATCAAATGTGAATGTACCTGACTGAGTATCTAAATAATTTAAAAAATTCTTATCATTTCTTGTAGTGACTACAAGCATACCATTTTCTGTAGGTGTATAACTGTAGATACCTCCTTTAATAGAAATACCTCTTCCTTTTTTACCCCAGAGCCCTTGCCCCGTTTTAATATCGATCAAATTTACTTTAGAATTGTTTCTGCCATACGGCATAATCAACAAATTATCAGCGACCCAGGTCGTATGCCCCAGTTGTCCTTTCACAGTAACAGGTTTTTTCCAAATAAGATCACCACTTTCAACACTATACGCACGATATGTTGAACTGTAAGATACTATCTGGTTTTGAGAAGAACTTGAGGTCGTTACATTATCATTTTCTTGCTCGGTACCGATCACAAAATATTCGAGTGAAGGATGAATGGCAAAATCTAATTTAATGTCTTCAGTATCTACTGCGGTTTCAGCAAATTTCTGTAACAGATTACCCATACCGCCCATGGCACCTAATTGCTGAGATTCTTTGGTATTTGCAACACTCCATAGAATTTCTCCGGATATTGAATTGATACGAATATTTTTGAATAAGGTAACTCCAAGAAGTTCTTGGTCAGATAGTTCTACTATATCAACTATTTTCCCAAAATCTTCCTTAGATCGCCAAAGGACCTTACCTGTTTCGATATCAACTGAAACGGCAATATTTTCTTTATCTTCAGATTTTCCTGAAACCACTATTGAATTTGAGCGATAGAGCACAAAGTGATCCTTCACCTTTTTGATTCCATTGTCAAAGGAATTAAATACAGTAGATCCATCAAACATATTAATAAAAAACAGCCCATGTTTGGTCTGAATTTTTGCAAATGGGGAATTGCTTAATTCCGCAAAATCTACCTCGCTTAAGTCAGTGAATTTACTATCATGCCAAATTACTTCTCCAGTATTGTTTTGAACTCCAAACAAGCCTGAATCGGTTTGAACAATATAATTTCCTAAAGAAGTAACTACTTGCCAGTTAACCTCCTTTTCAAACGAAGATGACCAGGTCTCTTTGAGTTGCGCGTTAAGTGACATTGCCACAAATAAGAGCATGCAGAATATTTTTCTATGTATCATAAAGAATGTTTTTAAGAGATGTTCGTTACGTTTTTGATCTATTGCTTAACGACCTAATCGCAATTAAAGTATAAATGCCTCTTAATCAGCTTAAAAAAGAACGGCTCATAATAGAATCTGCCAGGGAAGTTTACTTTTAAAAGGGAATACGATTTTTTCCGGTACGCTAACGTATTCGGCATAACTGCCGTCAAAGTCTCTGCCCATTCATCCCATGATGGCTGCTACCTGTTGCCCCTTTTCAAGCTTTCCGGAAGGATCATTTTCAACAATGCCGACACATTCAATTCCTTGAATTCGCGGAAAATGAACACCTGGAGAATGCCCTTGCCTGGTAAAGATCTCAGAACGATTTAAACCGATTGCTTTTATTTTAATAAGAATCCATCCGGACTGCACTACAGGATTAGGTCTCTCCTGAATCTTTAAAACCTCAGGACCTCCTTTATGTATCGATATTGCTGCCTTCTTATATTTGCGTGGAATCTAAAAATAGGTATTTTTTAGATAGAAAGCACGAATAAAGGGACCTTGCTGATGCGTCCGATCGCTCATAACAAGGTCCCTTTATTAAAATAATAACTAATAATGCTCAAATGTAGTCATCAAGGAATTGATTCATAATGATAAATATCATTATTTGATATCTTAACGATCAATTTTGAAATTATCAAGTTGAATGTCGTCAAGACCTTTATCGTCAAACGGATACTCAAGTTGGTTTTGAATATTATAGAGGGAGATTAAAATGAACTGACTAAAAATGACAATAAAGTAGGTGATCCAGACATTTTGTTCCGGACCGACCCTGTTAATGATGGCAGGCGCATAAATAAAAGGGAAGATATAAATGAATATAAGACAATAGGCTTTTAAACTAATGGGAGTCCTATGAACATTTATGGCATGCACGTTTTCTATTGTTTCATGCAAATCTTTCATTAATTTAAAGATCTTTTCCTTGCTCTTGCCTGAGATCGCATCACCATTCCTCTCCACAAAGTCATAAACTTCATCAATATTTTTGTCTAATTCTTCGGTATGTGTGCTGTTGCTTTTCAACTGTTTCATTAAATTATTACTCACTTGAATCAATAATTGATTCACTTCAATTTTTGATTCGTCAGAAAGCGATTTATTACTTCTAAAAAAATAGTCCAGTGCTTTAATGGTTCCTCTAAATTCGCTGAGATGTTCTAATGCTTTTTCTCTTCTTCTAAAAGAACCTCTTATTGTAAATACCAATGGGAAAATCATTGCGATACTTATCAAAGTCATATCAATATCAAAATTGATATGGTAGGCAAAACATAAATATGGAGTGACGAATGAAATGATCAGAGCAATCCATGTTCTATGATTAATTATGACAAGATACGGTTTCAAAAATTTTCTATTTAGGCTTGATTAGTTAAAGGTAGTCAAAAAAGCATAAATATCAAACGCAAACAAAAGGATTGGCAACCAAGGATTTAAAACAGAAGTTTGAAAATAAAAAAAGACCGCTGGGGGAGAGCGGTCTTCTTTATAGGAATTTAATTACAATTAGAACTCAAGGTCAGAAACTAAATCGAATTCATCGTAAATAGCCTTATCCTGAAGATCATCGAAAAAACTGGTTGAACCATATCTAACATCAAATTCAGTTCTGTCAATTTTGATGTTTGCCGTGGCTTTGTTTCCATAGATAGAAATATCAAATGTTACGGGATTGGTTTTGTCTTTGATCGTAAGGTCGGCTGTAACTTCATAAGAGTTCTTACCTGTGCTTTTCACTTTTTTGAAAACCAATGTAGCTGTTGGAAACTTTTCAACACCAAAAAAATCATCTGATTTAAGGTGTCCTTCTAGTTTGGCTTTGTATTCACCTTCCATGTCAGTGTTTTGGATGCTTGACATATCGATTACAAATGATCCACCTTTCAGTTTTCCATCTTTGAAATCCAGCTCCCCTTGTTTGATGGCAATACTACCTTCATGAGAACCTGTTACCTTGTATCCCTTCCAGGTTACTTTACTTGTTTCTACCTTAATCTCTTTTTTTCCATCTTCAATGCTCGTAAATGCAAATGTTACGGTGGCAATGATCAATGCCGCTATGATTGTTTGTGCTCTGTTTTTCATGTTTATTATTTTTATTAGGGTTAATTTATAGTATTATGTTTCTCTTTTAGACTGCTGCGATAAGGTTTTTTCTTGACTTCGTTTTGATGCCGTGATTTCTAAATTCTGACCATCGCACTTTTTTACTATTATTAAATACTTCAGTTTTCATACGAATTGATTTAATTATAGGTTGTTTATTATTTATGATTTGACGGCATAGGTTCTATGCGCAGACCATCTTACTCTTCTTGTGTTATTGAATAATGTAGTTTTCATAATTTCACTTTTTAAATTCTGTTTTTTTAGATCCATTTGACGGCTTTTTGAAATTTAATTACAGCCTGCCCAAATTTTCTAACTTTTGCTCCCACAATACATTTTTTCTTTAATAATTAATCCCTGTTTCCAGTCCTGGACTGAAACCTGCGTATAATTTCTTTCTCCATGTATTCTGTGTTGATCATTTAATTCCCATTCAACCATGGTTGACTGTTCTCCAATAGTCACCTTTAAAGGCTTTGCACTCTTAAACTCCAGGATGTCATTCAGCTCATTTTCTTTTAGCTTCCGAATCACTTCTTTTCCTTTAAGTGGATGCTCATCATTAAATTGATAGATTAGATCATCATGGTAAAACTGCTCAAAGGCTTCCTTAAACCGGCCTTGCATAATTAAATCGTTGAGATCACTTATCCTTTCAATTAATGCGTGCATTCTTTTCGTATTGAATTAACACTGCAAAGATCAGACAGAAGTCAAGGATAGAAAATGAAGCAGATTATTAAATGATATTAATCTAGATTAATATCTATTGTTCTGAGATCAGCTGGCTTTTGATCTTGCTCAAAAATTCTTTGGTAATACCTAGGTAAGAGGCAATTAAGTATTGAGGAATTCGTTGCTCAATTTTTGGATATACATTTCTGAAATGGAGATAGCGATCTTTTGCGGTCATACTCATGTTTCTGACAATTCTTTTTTGAGAGGCTACCAAGGCACGTTCGATAATAATTCTGAAGAAACGCTCCAGTTTCGGAATCTCTTTGAGCATTTGATCCTGATCTTCAAATGAAAAGTAAATCAATTCAGTGTTTTCCAGACATTGAACATTGAAATCGGCGGGTTTTTGTGTAATAAAACTTCCCATATCAGAGGTCCACCAATCTTCAATAGAAAACATAACAACATGTTCCTGACCTTCATCGTCAACATAAAAGGTCTTTGTACAACCTTTAATAACAAATCCGCTGTGTTTACAGATATCACCTTGCTGTAAAAAGTATTGTCCTTTCAGCAATTTTCTAAAGGAAAGAAATTTCCGAAGTGATTGTTCTTCTTCAGGGTCCAGTTGAACTACCCGGTTGATATAATCGATGAGAGGTTGAAAATTATCCATAAAAAAAACAGCAGTTAGATCAAACTGCTGCCAAAAATAAGGTTTTTAAATTATCTATTTATGAGCTTGCTGAAGGTAACCCAGCACATATACTGCAGGGGCATTCCAGTTGATACACACTTCGTTTGAGGCAAAGCTTGGTTCGACATCTTCAAAGGCCTTTGCAGCGAATTCAGATGTATAGTCCACTTCATGGGCATCTTGCCTGTCATTATTGGGCCCACCTAAGATAAAACCAGGAACCGGGTCTTTAATTCCGTCTGCGCCACTGGGTCTGTGATGAGGAAACATGACTTTTTTTGAACCAAAACCAGTCATGAAAGAATAGCCCGTGGCATTTTTACCAAAGATATAATCTGTAATTTGTTCTGCACCATGCAGGTATTTTTCATCGCCCGATATCCGGTGAGCAACACATAAAATGAGTGCCTGATTTAAGATATCACTATTTGATCCCCAAACAAAACTATCCAATCCGATGTGGTAAGGATGATCATTGATTTTTTGGAGTATTCCATCCGCAAGGTTTAAATGACCCTCGGTCAGGGATGATGCCATTTCAGGATCTAAAGCATCTTTATTCTCTAATAAAGAATGAAATCCTACATTTCGAACAAAATGCATCCAGCTATCAGCGAGTTGATGCTGATATTCCTGTTCATAGGTTTTCATAGCCTTTTTGTAGTTTAATTCTTTCGTCGCTAAAAACAATTCACTCGCTGCCCAAAAAAAGTCATCTGAATATTCATTGTCTCCATACTGACCAGTACTTACGTCTTCGGGATTCTTAAATTCAATATCATTGTTTTTTTGTGCCCAGTTCCAGGCTTTAACAGAAGCTTTTAGCGCCTTATCAGACCATGCAGGATCAATTTCTTTATACAAGCGTGATGCCTGAGCCAAAACCGCGGAAAAATCTAAGGTGGAGGTTGTTACTTTACCAATGATATAGCGGTCTAAATCATAGGCTTCCGGCATGATAAATCCGCCAAAACCCAGTGCCGTAAGTTTGAAATAAACGCCACCATCATCATCTTGCATTGTCAAAATCCAATCCAATTCATATTTTAATTCATCCCAAAGGTCGCTGATGCCATTTCCACTTTCAGGGATGTTCAGGCTACCATCTTCAATCGCATTGGGGAATTGTTCTAAAAGCAGTAACATTTCACCTACAGTGAGTGAGGCATTTACAATGTATTTTCCATAATCACCGGCATCATACCATCCACCAGGAGAATTTAAGGTGCCATCAGATTTTCCCGATGAAGGGTGATAGAGGCAGGCATCGTCAGGATGGCCGGCGGCTCTTTTGTAAATTCCACCATGCGCTTCATCAATGGCCATTGAAGCTCTTTGGAAATAGTAACTTTTAATTGCTGCTTTTAACGCATCTTCATAAATATCATCTTTAATTTCGAAACTGTAAGAACTGGTTTTCCCATCTAGAACAATGGTATAGGTTCCCGGAGCATTCAGCTTTGAAAAATTACCCATGCGTACTTTTTCTCCCGAAGTGGCCCAAGTACCTCTGTCCGCAAGCTCTCCGCTAAACACCGTTTTTTGATCCTGATCAATCACCTCAAAACTTTTTGCCTGTAAATCGGCTACAATGAATTCCTTGGTTGCCTCGGGATAATAACCAACTTGATTCAGGCGAATTTGGTCTGAAACTACAAGTGATTCCTTTTTTTGAGATTCACAGGAAAACAAGATAAAGACAAGTAATATGGCGAATGATAGTAGGTTTTTCATGGTCCTGGATTTAAATTGAAGATCGTTCTTAATAAGCTCAAATTTAGAAGAATTACGAATAATATATCAATATTAATTTGTCACTTATTCATGCGAATTCATCAGCACATCAGAAGACTCCTTCTAATGCTTATTTCAGATTTATCAGAGGAGTCGCCTTAGCTGTATCTAAGATGAATGAGACCTGGAACAATTTAAAATACTTAAGATACAGATGTCGATAACCATGCCTGAACAAAGGTTTTGTTCTAAGCAATTGGGTTCGGTTGGTGTTACTGTTGCTTTTTGGCTTTCAACTTCTCTTTCCTTGAAGAAAATAATCTTTTCAGATAGTATTTATCTGGGTATTAGCATCATTGCTTTCATGCAGCATGGGTTGCCATTTAAAATAGGTGGCAGAACGCCAGAGCCATTCAAGCGGTCCATACCTAAAAGTCTTTAACCAATATTTGCTGAAAAGAGTTTGGAAGATGATAATCAATATTCCAATTCCGAATAAATACACAGATCTTAGTTGCCCCAGATAGCCCAATCCCCAGCCAAAAAATAGAAAAGTTCCTATGACAGATTGAAAGAAGTAATTTGTCAGGGCCATTTTACCATAAGGAGCAAAGAATAAGAGCCTTTTTTCCCAGACTGGTTTTTGAAACAGCATTAGGAAACCACATAATAAAATACTTGCCATTGACATATTAAACCAATCCATAAAATTCATGCCTAGAAAAAATTGAAAAGAACTATTGTCAAAAGGTTGTGGCATGGTTGCAAATGTGATCATCATTACAGCCAAAGAAACCAACAAGGCCACAATGGACCAAAGCATCCATGTTTTGATTTTTTTAGAATAGCTCAGCAGGTTTTTAAACAAACCAATTTTACCCAGCCAAAGACCGATTAAAAAGTAACCAAACGTATAATAAAATCGTCCAAAAAAAGAAACTTGAAAATCTATTTTTGTCAGCATTCCATAGGTTGCATTGATCTTAAAGACCTCTGCAAGACTGCCATTTTGAATGACGTCAAAATAGTGTAAAATGGCCTCATTGTTATTATCCATAAAAGAATGAATGCCTGTGGCGCTTTCGGTTCCAAAAAGAAAGAATGCGATGAGCCTGGGGATTCCAAAAAATATGATGCCGGCTGTAATTAGGATGGCTTTGTTTGACATTCTATAAAATGGAATGATAAAGGGAGCTAAAACAGCATAAATAGTGAGAATATCGCCTCGATAGAATAATTGATGAACATATCCAATTAAAAATAATAAGACGGCTCTCCAAATAAAACGTTTTCCAAAGGCAATGTTTTTGCTCTCAGCTGATTGCATTTGTATGGCAAAACTCAGACCAAATAAGATAGAAAACAGGGCAAAAAATTTACCTGAAAAAAAAAGCTGAAGAAAGCCCTGAACAATTTGATCGGGCAGTCCATTCACTCCTTCCATAAAACCTTCGGGAGTTGGGCCTGCAATATATTGTTCTACAATATGCACCAATACGACGCCTGCAAGTGCGAATCCTCTCAAGGCATCTACGCTGTGAATTCTATTGTTTTGAATGGTAGTTGTCATGACCTGATATTTATTGAAAAGGGTTCAATAAATGGACGCTTTTCATGTTAATTTGTTACCAGATCCAGATGATTATTTTGAATAGTACCGTAAAAATTGCCTATTTAGTGTGTTTTTTGGATTTCCATAGATCAAATTCTTTCTGAATTTTTGGATCAGTCAAAGGATATAAACCTATAACAGCACTGCCTTCCTGAACTCTTTGCAGTACAAAATCTTCGTAAAGCGTCATGTTGATGCATTGTTCGGCAAGCTCTTCAGCAATCTCAATGGGAATTACAATAACACCATCAGCATCTCCAACGACAACATCACCTGGGAAAACTGCAACATCTCCGCAGGCAATCGGCACATCGATGTCTAAGGCCTCATGCAGGGTAAGGTTTGTTGGAGCTGATGCCCTGTTTTGAAAGGAAGAAAATGGTAATTCAGCAATTTCTGATGAGTCTCTAAAACCACCGTCAGTTACAATACCAGCCACACCTCTTTTCATGAGTCTTGTTACCAAGATAGAACCAGCTGAGGCAGCTCTGGCATTTTTTCGGCTGTCAATGACCATGACGTAATCCTTAGGGCAGGTTTCTACAGCGATGCGTTGGGGATGGTCGGGATTTCTGAAAACCTCGATTCCGTTTCTATCTTCACGGGCAGGAATATATCGTAAGGTAAAGGCTTGTCCTACCATCGTCTTTTCCTTGATTTTTAAGGGGTGGACATCTTGTATGAATTGATTTTTAAATCCAGCTTTAAAAAGAGCGGTTGCGATTGTTGCCGTACTTACCTTTTCTAATTTGGAGCGAGTTTTCTGTGATAATTGATGTTTCATTTTATGTTGAATAAATAATTTGTATTCTAAAAGGTTTGCATAGTTGGTAAATATACATATATTTGGTCAACCAATTTGGTAAACCAATTTTATAATTACAATATGAAACGATTTTTATTGATTTTTTTTACGATTTTATTTGTTTTTGCTGGACTGAGTTCTTTTGACATTGAAAGCGATAAAGGTCAGATTGTAAGAAATGTAGCTGAATTTGATGAAGCTGTTGATAATGCAACGCCGGGAACAAAAATTATTCTGGCAAATGGTGAATGGAACAATGTAGAATTGATTTTTGAAGGACAGGGGACGAAAAAAGATTCTATCGTTTTGACCGTTGAGTCGAAGGGGAAGGTTGTTTTAACCGGGAATTCTAACCTTAGGATAGCGGGATCTTTTTTGAAAGTGGAAGGCTTGGTTTTTAAAAATGGGTATACACCAACCAATGCTGTGATTTCATTCAGAAAAAGCAGAGATGAAATGGCTAATAATTCTCGTTTAACAGAATGTGTTATTGATAATTATAATAATCCCGAAAGACAGGTTCAGGATTATTGGGTGACCATTTATGGTAAAAACAATCGAATTGACCATAATCATATTGCTGGTAAAAAGAATTTGGGTGTTACTATGATTGTTGGTTTAGACACCAAAGAAAGTATTGAAAATAATCATAAAATAGATCATAATTATTTTGGACCACGCCCTACCTATGGAAATAATGGCGGAGAAACCCTTCGAATAGGAACCAGTCATAATGCATTAGAGAACTCGAATACGCTGGTTCAATCTAATTACTTTGACAGATGTAATGGTGAGCACGAAATCATTTCAAATAAATCATGTCAGAACGTTTTTAAATACAATACATTTTTTGAATGTACCGGTACATTAACAATGCGCCATGGAAATGAAACGCTGGTAGATGGAAATGTGTTTATTGGGAATGGAAAGCCAAGTACAGGTGGCGTTAGAGTGATTAATGAGACTCAAACAGTGATTAACAATTATCATATTGGGTTAACCGGATATCGCTTTAGAGGTGCCTTCGTGATGATGAACGGAGTTCCTAATTCACCTCCAAACAGATATGTACCAGTGATCGATTCAAAGGTGAATAATAATACTTTTATTAATTGTGACCATATTCAGTTGTGTGCCGGAAGTGATTCTGAAAGAAGTCAGGCACCAAGAACGTCTGAGATTTCCGGGAATATTTTTTATCATGACAGTAAGAATGATCTTTTTACAGTTTATGATGATATCAGTGGCATTTCTTTTAATGATAATCTTCTCAGTCAGAATGGAGAAACAAGTATAAAGGAAGGATTCGAAAATGTCGAAATGAAATTGGTAAAAAATGACCAGGGCTTTTTAATTCCACAGTCCGATAAAATAACACAGGATATTCTAATTAGTGAAGAAATAGCAACAAAAGAGAATACAGGAATCAGCTGGTATTCAAAAGCGGATGAAGGTGTTGCCCTAAATTCTGGAGAAGTTATAAAAGCTGCTCCAGGTATAAATACATTATTTGACATCGTCAATGAGTCTAAGCCTGGTGATATTATTGAATTAGAAGCAGGAGGGAGTTATTTGTTAACCAAAGCTGTGAAAGTAAAACATCCTCTTACGTTCAAGACATCCGGTGCAGAGAAAGCTACCATCTATTTTGAACGAATGATGGCTTTCGAAATTCAAAATGGAGGGAGTCTGTTTTTGGAAAATGTAGGTTTTGACGGGACTAAGTCTCCTGATTACGCAGGGAATTCTGTCATCAGTACCAGTAAAAAATCGATGATTGAAAACTATAAGTTATTCATAGACAACTGTGAATTTAAAGATATGGTTGTTAATCATTCTTTTGATGTATTGAGAGTATCTAAAGGAACATTTGCGGATACCATTAGTATTACCAATTCTACATTTACAAATATTTCGGGTCACATTGCTGCTCTGGATAAAGAAACAGATGATATCGGGGCCTATAATGTGGAATACTTTATCATGAAGAATAATACAGTTTCGAATTTACAGGGTGCTGCCTTAAGACTCTACAGAGGAGGACGAGATGAAAGTACCTTTGGTCCTTTTTTAGAAGTGGATCATAATGTATTTGATCAAGTTGGTTTTGGAAAGAAAAACAAATACAAATCGGCCATGTCTTTATATGGAGTTCAGGTTAATGAAATTCAGAACAACAACTTTTCGAACACAATGGGTTTAGAAATGCATCTGGTTGTAGGGGAGCCGATCGTGAATGTTTTTAATAATAATTATTATAAATCCGGTGAGATTAAGGTCACTGGAGATGAAAAATACACTGTTGAAAATTTGTATGATATAGAATCTACATACAAAGATGGAGGTTTTGAATTATCTGATGATTCGAAATTAAAAAACAAAGCAACAGATGGAACTGATATCGGAATTATTACTAAAAATTAAATATGAGATTAGGACGGATTAATACCATAGGATGGGCAATGATACTGCTTATTATCACTGTGTTTTCTTGTAAAGAAAAAAATGAATCAAATACGAACAAAGATACTAAGGACGGTTTAACCTTGGAGCATCCTAATTTAATATTGACTGTTCAGGGTGTTAAAGACATAAGAGCTCAGTTGGGAAGCGTTCCTATTTTTGACGCAACCCTCGCAAAGGTTAAAGAAGAGATTGATGCAGAAATTGCTTTGGGTATTGAAACACCGATCCCGGTTGATTATTCCGGAGGGTATACCCATGCAAGACATAAACGAAATTTTCTGGTATTGCAAAAGGCAGGAGTTTTATATCAAATTTTGGATGACGAAAAGTATGCAAAGTATGTAAAGGATATGTTGATGCAATATGAGGCCATGTATAAAACACTTCCGATTCATCCTAAAACAAGATCTTACGCCAGAGGGAAGTTGTTTTGGCAATGCTTGAATGATTCTAATTGGTTGGTATATGTAAGCCAGGCATATGATTGTATCTATAATTATTTGACCGAGGAAGAACGTCAAAAATTGGAAAACAATTTATTCAGACCTTTTGCAGACTATATTTCTATTGAGAATCCTCGTTTTTACAACAGGGTGCACAATCATAGTACCTGGGGCAATGCAGCTGTGGGAATGATTGGGTTGGCTATGAATGATGAAGAATTGATTCAACGCGCCCTGTACGGAATAGAAGAAGGTGATATTGATTACACCGAGAAAGATAATGATGGTGGATTTATTTATACAAAAGGAAAGGCTGGTTTTTTAGCAAATCTGGAAGAGCCTTTTTCACCTGATGGGTATTATACAGAGGGTCCTTATTATCAGCGATACGCTATGTATCCCTTTTTGATTTTTGCTGAAGGCCTTCAGAATGTAAGGCCAGATCTGAAAATTTTCGAATATAAAGATGGAGTGCTGTTAAAATCTGTCAATGCTTTATTGAATTTGTCGGATGCAAATGGTGAGTTTTTTCCGCTGAATGATGGTCAAAAAGGAATGTCTTACTATTCCAGGGAATTGGTAACAGCTGTAGACATAGCTTATCATCATGGAGATCAGGATCCAGGTTTGCTGAGTATAGCAAAAGAGCAGGGTCAGGTATTGCTTGATGATTCTGGATTTTCAGTGGCTTTAGGTATTAAAAATGGAAAAGAAGTACCATTTGTCAAAAAGTCAATTAACTTGTCAGATGGTTCTGATGGAAATCAGGGAGGAGTAGGTGTTCTAAGAAATCAAGATGTTGAACTGGTGTTTAAGTATGCTGCTCAAGGCTTAAGTCATGGTCATTATGACAAATTATCGTATTCTCTATATGAAAACGGAGATGAGATTATTCAAGATTATGGTTTGGCAAGATTTGTAAATATTGAGCAAAAAGGTGGAGGTAATTATTTAAAAGAGAATAAGACCTGGGCCAAACAGACTATTGCTCATAATACCATTACGCAAAATGAGGGAAGTCATTTTGGTGGTAAATATGAGATTGGAAGCAAACACCATTCTGAATTGTTCTTCTATGATGATTCAAATCAGGATGTACAAATAATTAGTGCCAAAGAATCTAATGCCTATCCGGGAACATCCATGCATAGAACCATGGCCTTGATAAATGATGAAGGTTTTGAAAAACCCTATCTCTTGGATATTATGAGAATAAAGGCGAGCCAAAGGAACCAATATGACCTGCCATATTACTTTATGGGCCAGGTTTTAAAAACTAATTTTGATTATTCAGTCCCTGAAGTTTTGAAGCCTCTTGGAGAAAAAAATGGTTACCAACATTTATTCCTTGAAGGTTCGACCAAAGTAGAAAACGGCAATAGTAAGTTGTCGTGGTTAAACTATAATAAGTTTTATACACTTACAACGGTAACTAACAATAATGACGAATTACTTTTTACTAGAATTGGAGCAAACGATCCGGATTTTAATTTGAGGAGGGATGCGGCGCTGATGCTAAGACGTAAGAATACGAAAAACACAATTTTTGTTTCTACAATAGAAGGACACGGAAGTTATAGTCCTGTGTCAGAATTCGCCCTAAATTCAAATAGTAGTATTACAGAATTAAAAGTTGTTAAAGATACTGATGAATATACAGCGATCTCGATAAGTCACGCAAATGGAACGACGAAATTGTTTATTACAGCAAATAAAAATTCCTCGAAAGAGGCAAAGCATACATTAAATATAGGTGAAGAGATTTTCGAATGGTCTGGACCGTATTTATTCAAATAGATTAATAATAAAATAATAGAAAAATGGAGCGATTTAGTGAAAAGTACATCATTGCAAAAGAATTGGAATGGGAACAGCTTGGAGGAGGTGTGTCAAGAAAGTTCTTGGGCTATGATAATCAAATCATGATGGTAAAAGTAAAATTTGACAAAGGAGCATTGGGTGCGCCGCATCAACATTTTCATACCCAGGCAACCTATTGTATTTCTGGTAAGTTTGAATTTGAAATTAATGGAGAAAAGAAGATTGTTGAAGCAGGAGATGGAGTTTACATTGAACCTAATCTATTGCATAGTGCAGTTTGCTTAGAAGAAGGAATGCTAATTGATACGTTTAGCCCTGTAAGAGAAGATTTCTTAAGTGGTGATGGAGTCTCCTATTTTGGAGATAAAAAGTAAGAAGATAAAATCCCTTTTACTTTTTTCTAAAGATGAGCAGTTTGAGTTGATTCTGAAAGTTTGGATGGAATCCTTACAGCTATTTTGAAATGTAATTTTGCAAGTCGGAAAGAGATAAATGAACAGTTTGATCTGAAATGTTAAGGTTTTGTGAAAGAAAATAAGTTTTCAGGCCAAAAAAATGTCAATATTGTTTTTTTAATTGGTAAAATAGTATATATTTGGTCAACCAAAGTGGTAAACCAGTTTGGAAAACCAAAAATAAGAATCAAAATTTACAACTCAAAAAAAGCAAAAAATCATGAAAACTTGACTCCACAAAAAAAAGGACAGGTGCACACCTATCCTTTCAGAAAAATTTACTTCGTGTCGAGGGAAGTAAAATTAAACATGTAATTACGGATAATCACATGCTTCTGCAAAAATACAAATTCTTTTTGGGATTTCAGAAAGTATGTTTTTATAAGGTAATAGACCAGAATAGATATCGAAGCGCGACCGCGTGAATGATATTTCATTGAATTTTATATAAGAACGTAACAAAATAATTATGAATTTTAAAACTAAATTAATATTAGTCGTAGTCTTACTTCTAAATATTCCTTTGTTTGCTCAGGACACTTATTCATTATCAGGAACAATTACATCCGAAGCGGATGGAACGCCGATTCCAGGTGCGAGTGTTTTGATTGTCAATACAACGGACGGTGTTATCACCGATTTTGACGGGAATTTTCAGATAGACGTAAAAAGTGGTGATCAGCTTAAGGTTTCATATCTGGGCTATGTATCACAAACTATAGTCATTGAAAGTCAAACAACTTTGACTGTTGCATTGGCAGAAGATCTTAACCAATTGGATGAAGTAGTGCTGATTGGATATGGTACACAGAAAAAATCACACTTAACAGGAGCAATTTCCAAGGTAACCAACGAGAGCCTTGATCAAATTGCTGTTCCTAGGGTTGATGATGCCTTAGTAGGACAAGTATCCGGTGTGAATATTCAGCAAACAAGTGGTGAGGCAGGTTCTGCACCAACCATTCGAATTAGGGGTAACGGATCTGTTACAGGTGTTCAGGGGCCGCTAATTGTAGTTGATGGAGCGATTGTTGATAATGATTTCCTTACCAACATGGATATGAATGATATCGAATCTTTTGAAGTATTAAAGGATGCGGCATCTGCAGCTATTTTTGGAGCAAGAGCTGGTAATGGTGTTATTCAGATTACTACAAAACAAGGAAAAGAAGGAAGAACCCGATTCAGTTTGAACCACTATACTGGTGTGAAATCTGCACATAAGAGTGATGCCTATTATTTTTCAGTAGAAGAGTGGGCAGCTATGGAATTAGCAGCAACGGGTGAATTATCTGATCAAACTCTTGTAAAGCAACAATTAGGTGTTGACCAGGATTGGCAGGATATTATTTTTGATGGAGGTGTTATTACAAATACAGCATTGAGTGTAAGAGGTGGTAGCGCTAAAACAAAATTTAGTACAGCATTGAGTTATTTACATGACGAAGGTGTTCTATTAACTGATGACTTTAAAAAGTATAACTTAAAACTTAGAGTTGATACAAAATTCAATGATAAGTTTTCAGCAGGTGTGAGTTTAACTCCTTCTTATTCAGATACAAGAAGAATGGATGGTTCTACTCATGATATCACAAGACAACCACCATGGTTGCCATTGTATCTTGATGAAAACACAATTCAGTTTGTGAACAGAATCAGAGATAATGGGAAGTATGCCGATGCTCAGGTTGGAGATTACGCTATTCAGAGAATGTTTGATGATTGGGATTTAGAGACTGGAATGCCAGTTGCTTCAGGTGGTACAGATATTAGTAACACTTCAAATACCAACCCTGGTGCAAAGGTACTGGAAAGAGAACGTACGGATAAAAAATTCAAATTGAATGGTAGCATGTACGGTCAATGGAATATCATTGATGGATTGAGTTTTAGAACAGCATTATCCGGAGATTTCCAGAATACGAGAAGACAAAGATGGCAAGGTGTATTGTCTAATAGAAATGGAGCTTCTGCAGCTTCAAATCAAGAGACGCAAGAGGAGCGTATCCACTTGATCTGGGACAATGTTCTTTCATATAATAAAACATTTAACGAGGTTCATGAATTAAGCGCAATAGCCGGTATTTCAGTAGAGAGTTTTGATTCTTATTTTTCAAGAATTGATGGTACGGGTTATGAATCAGATGATGTAAAGACCATTAGTGGTGCAGCAGTCATTTCAGACGCAACCTCTATGACTTGGCAAAAAAGACAACAGGCTTATTTCTTTAGAGCTAACTATGCATATAAAGACAAATATTTAGTTTCCGCTAGTTTCAGACAAGAAGGAAGTTCAATTTTTGGTCCTGATAATAAATATGGTAGTTTCCCTGCAATATCAGCGGGTTGGAATATCAGCAATGAGGATTTCCTAAGAGACAGCAAAGCCGTTAGTTACTTAAAGTTAAGAGTAAGTTATGGTATAACTGGTAATGACAGATTGAATACTGGTAATCAGAATCCAAATGTTTCAAGTGGTAACTTCAACCTTTCAACAGGAGACCTGTTAGTAGATAACTATCCTTCATATGCCTTACTTACTACAGGTACTGCCATTGTAAACGGAACTAAAGTGACTGGTATCAGCGCACAAAACATTGCAAACAGTCAGTTACAATGGGAACAATCAGTAGAGATTAACCCAGGTATTGATTTTGGTTTCATAAACAATAGAATTACAGGTTCATTCGAATACTATAACAGAACAAGTAGTCAGTTATTATTGAACAATGATATTTCAAGTACTACAGGTTTTGTGGAAGCTTTGGTGAATATTGGTAAAGTAGAGAATCAGGGTGTGGAATTTGAATTGAGAACAAAGAATATTGTTCAGGATAATTTCTCTTGGTCTTCACAGGTAATTATGTCTCATAATGAGAATACCTTAAAAGATTTTGCTGATTCAAACGGAAACATTACAAATGTTGACTCTAAAAGAGCTGCAGAATGGATCAACTTGGAAGGAAATCCAATTTCATCTTTTTATGGTTGGGTAGTTGACAGAGATATTCCTTTAGAATATATCAACAATCCTTGGCATCCAATTGGTGCAGAAGCACAAGATGTTTATGTAAGAGATTTAAATGGTGATGGATTAATTGATGATGACGATAAAACAATTCTTGGAGATCCTTACCCAGACTTTATCTGGAGTTTTACAAACACGTTTAAATTAAATGATTTTGATTTAAGCTTTATGTTCCAGGGAAGCCATGGTGCTAAAATCAGAAACATGGGTGATCAATACATTTTTAATCACTTTAATAGTCGTCAAGATTTTGATCCAGCAATAACTCCTGATCAAGGATTTATCAAGCAAAAGATCTTTACAGATGATATCATTCAGGATGCTTCATATGTGTCTTTAAGAAATGTAAATCTTGGATATAATTTCCCTGACAGATGGACTACTCAAGGTAGTGTTTTCTCAGGAGGAAGAATATATGTATCTGGCCAAAACTTATTGTATTGGAGAGCAGATGATTATACAGGTTACAATCCAGAGTCGATAGACAATACCAGTTCTACGGCATATGGTTATCAGAGAGCAGGTGCGCCAGTTTATAGCACTGTATCATTAGGATTTAACCTGCAGTTTTAATTTAACCAATAATATATAATATTATGAAACTAATAAAAAATTTAACGTTATTGTTATTAGCGGTTTACGTGTCTTCTTGTGAAGATTTTTTATCGCCCGAACCAACAGCAGCTGTTGATGCGAGCTCTTATTACACAAATGACCAGGAATTACAGTCGGCTGTTAATAATATGTATGATGGACTTCAAGGTATCAATGATACCAGGTCTGAAAGTAATCACGGAACTCAGGTTGAGTATCAGGTGACTGAAATGAGAAGTGACAACACGAGAACTAAGGCCAGTGAAGGTGAGCCGGCACAGTTCGAAAGTTTTTCTGTTGAATCGACAAATGGTGTCGTATATGACTACTATAGAAGTTCTTATGATGTAATTTTCAGAGCGAACACAGTTTTAGAAAATTTAGAAGCGGCAAGCGACGAAGCAAGAGGTACCTTTGAAGGTGAAGCAAAGTTTGTCAGAGCCTACACCTATTTTAATTTAGTAAGATTATGGGGACCGATTCCTTTAGTAGATAGAGTAATTGCTATCTCTGATGAAGATGTTCAATACACAAGAGTGGATGCTGCAACAGTATACAGTTTAATCATTTCTGATTTACAAACGGCTATTGCGAATTTGGATAATTCAAATTTCGGTAGAGCCTCAAAAGCATCAGCTGAAGCATTATTAGCTAAGGTACATTTGACGAGAGGGAATTATGGCGATGCCAGAATTTTATTGGAATCTGTAATGTCAAGTGGATTTGAATTGGAAGATAATTTTAAGGACGTTTTCTATAATGAAAGAAATGGTGAGATTATTTTTGCAATCGAGTATGTAGGCGATGATTCACAAGACAGTCAAAACTTCTCAGCAGAGTGGTTGAATGCTGTTGGTAGATCTTCAGGGTTGAACTATGTAACAAACGAAGCTGTTGAAGCTTTGAATATGTACGGAGGAGACAGAACTATTTATTCTTATAGAATTGATTCTGATCAGCCTACTCAAAATCAGGTTGTAAAGTATCTTCCAAATGGAGACGATGCTTTAGGTATTGATCCTACTTCCGGAGATCCTACTTTGGCAGGAAACGACTGGATCGTGATGCGTTACGCAGACGTTTTGTTAATGCATGTTGAAGCTATCATGGCCGGTGGTGCCAGTACAGCTGATCCTGCAGCCTTGTCTTCTTTCCAGGCGGTTAGAGATAGAGCTGGCTTAACCGATGCAGTTGCAAGTGTTACAAAAGAAGAATTATTAAACGAAAGAAGGGTAGAACTTGCTTTCGAGAACCAGCGATGGTATGACCTTTTACGTTTTGATGTTGGCTATGGCATTTTAGAGAAGTTTGCGGCAGATAACGGATACGGATTTAGTGCAACAGATCTATTATTACCTTTTCCTCAAAGAGAGATTAATTTAGGTGGTGGTATGTTAGAGCAGAATCCTGGTTATTAATATCAGTATTAATTATAAAAATAGAATTATGAATTATATGATAAACATAAAGAACCTGATCAATACCAAGGTGTTGATGGGTTTAGCAGTGGCGGCAACATTTTCTTTGTCCTCATGCTCTGATTTTGAATTACCGGAAGCAGGTTCAATACCTGATTTAACGCCTCCATCAGCAGCTTTTGGAGCAACGGTAAGTCCTGAAAATAATCTGCAGGTAAATTTTGCGAATCTGTCTTCAAGTGCGACAGATTATGTATGGGAGTTTGGTGATGGAAACACTTCAACCAGTAAAGATGCTTCCAATACATATCCTGATATAGGACAGTACACAGTTACATTAACTGCTTCTGATAAATTAGGTGCAACAAGTACTACAAGTCAAATTGTGGTCGTTGAGGAACAGAAAGCAATTGTACCGATCGTACAGGAATCTGGATTTGAAGATGGTACATTACCTGATGGATCTGGAGATGGACGTGATTCTTGGAGAAATGATTTGGGAGGAGTAATTCAGATTACTAGTTCTCCGGTTTACCAAGGTGAGCAGGCAGCGAAATTCCCGTCAGCAGGAGATAGAGTTGGTTATCAAGCCTTAACAGTTTCAGCGAATACTGATTATGTAGTAACCTATTACTATACGATGAAAGAAAGTGGAGATGGTTCTATGAACGTAGCCATTCTTTCTGGAGGTATCACTGATCTTGATCAGGCCGAAGCAGCTACTATCATTAAAGAAGAAGGTAAAGATCAAGCTGATGCCAATACATATACAAAAGTTGACCTTCGCTTTAATACTGGAGATACGACAACAATTGCGATTTTGATGACCAATGTTGGGGTAGAATCCAGAGTGGACGAAGTTTCAATAGCATTAGCAGAATAAGAATATTTAGGTAATTGATATGAAATTTGATCTTAAAATTTGTTGTATGTTTTTGGCATTGATTTTTGCTGCCCCTGTAATGAATGCACAGGAGACAGCTGAAAAAACAAAGACTAAACAGAAAAAAAAGCGCAAAAATAAATACAAATTACCGGATATAGATTTAAGTCACTGGAAGGTAACCATTCCCGCAGGCGATCCTGCGGAAGTGGAACCTCCAGAGATTTTAGACTATGCGACCAATGAGACCCTCAAAAAATACATGTATAATGACTCTGTAAGAGGAACGCTTGTATTTTATGCAGAACCCGCAGCAACTACAGCCAATACAAAATATTCCAGATCAGAATTGCGAGAGCAAATAGAACCTGGCAATAATAATGTGAACTGGACCTTTAAAGAGGGTGGTAAAATGAAAGGCCGTCTGGTCATGGGTAATGTTTCTCAGGCCAAGGATGGCAAGTACCATAAGGTGATGATTATGCAGATTCATGGACGTTTGACGAACGAACAACGAGACTTGATCGGGCAAAAGGATAATAATGCACCACCAATTCTTAAAATCTATTGGGATAATGGTAAGGTACGAGTTAAAACAAAACAACTAAAAGACCTTTCCATGTCGGATACAGAGATTTTGAAAACAGGTTCCTGGAAAGACGATAAAGGCTTTAATTTTGATGAAAAGGTTGATTTCAGACCTTTTACACTGGAAGTTAAGGTGTCAGAAGGAAAACTGGTTGTTGGTCTTAATAACAGCCAATATAAGGTGTATGATGATATACATATAGAGAAGTGGGGCGTATTTGAAAACTATTTTAAAGCTGGTAATTATTTCCAGACCAGAGATGAAGGCGCTTTTGCTGAGGTTAAATATTTTGAATTAGAAGTAAGTCATTAAGAATTGATGTTGAAAAAGGAGATTTTACATAGCGTTAAAGTAACAGCCATTTCGATCTTTGGTTTTATAATTGTGAGTTGTCAGGGCGAAGAAGACCCGGTAATTCCAGTTATTGAGGAATTACCCGAAGAGACGAATCCTGTTGATGAAACTCCTGAGGAAGTTACTTATTTACTGCCTGATATAGATCTGAGTCACTGGAAGGTTACCCTCCCTATCGGAAGACCAACGGAGGTATATCCACCGGAGATTTTGAATTATGCAGAAAGTGATTTGTTAAAACCTTTTATGTACAATGATTCTATTGATGGTTCACTTGTATTTTATACATACCCTGGCGCATCTACGGCAAACTCTTCTTATTCAAGATCTGAGTTAAGAGAATTGATGGATCCAGATGATTTAAGTAAGAACTGGACTTTCGCAGAAGGTGGCAAGATGAAAGGGACCTTAGCCTTAGATGAGATTTCAAAGGAAAGTGATGGAGATTATCACCGAACTATCGTCATGCAGATCCATGGCAGGTTGTCAAATGATCAGCGGGACATGATAGGGGCCAAGGATAATAATGCACCTCCCATTTTGAAGATTTATTGGCACAAAGGCTATATAAGAGTAAAGAGTAAGTACCTTAAGGATAAAAATGCGACCCTCCAAGAAATGCTGCACACTGATGCATGGGGAGATGATGCGGGATACAATTTTGACACTTATGTTGGATTTGATCCTTTCACATTGGAAATTATTGCATCGACAGGTAAGATGGAAATCATTTTAAATGAATCGGAAACCTATGTGATAGAGAATGAGGATATGCAGAAATGGGGTGTCTTTGAAAATTATTTTAAAGCTGGAAATTATTTGGCTTCTAAAGATGAAGGATCATTTGCCAAAGTAAAGTATTATGAATTGGAAGTTCAGCATTAGTTGGCGAAAAATGATTCAAAAAAGTTGGGTAAATAGTCCAACATTAATTGAAAAGTTAAAAAGAATAGTATTAGATTGATTATTTGAGTAATTTGAGAATGAGTCTGTTGAATTTACTGGTTTCCCATTAACCAGTAAGTTCAGGACTTTTCAAGAAGAACTAATAAATTTGCTTAAATTTAGAAAATAATTTTTCAGTAGAAATTAACGAAAAAGACAAAATGAATTTAGAAATAATAGAAAAATCCGAAAGTTCAGAAGTTCAGGACGCCATTATAGTCAAAATCAAGGAACTGATCAATTTGAAGAATTTAGAACCTGGTGATAAATTGCCTTCTGAAAGAATGATGTCTGAAAAATTTGGAGTGACCAGAAGTAATATTCGTGAGGCCATTCAAAAATTAGAATTTTATGGGATTTTGAAGTCAATTCCTCAGAGCGGTACTTTTGTTGCAAATATCGGAGTGATTGCGATGAATGGAATGATTGATGATATTTTGCAATTAAAAAAGCCGGATTTTAAATCCTTGGTAGAAACCAGAATTTTATTGGAATTAAAATCAGTTCGACTAGCAGCTTTAAGAAGGACTGAAGGAGAGTTAAAGCAGATTAAGAATGCCTTAAATGCTTTTGCAGAAAAAGTACTCAAAGGAGAAGATGCCGTTCAGGAGGATTTATTGTTTCATTTAGCAATTGCAAATGCCTCAGGAAATAGCACACTCAATACGTTTATGCTGAAAATTACTCCTGAAATCATCACTAATTTTGAGAGATATCACGTATGTGATGATGACCAGGCTCAGAAAGGAATCAAAGAACATCAGGATATTTATGAAGCTATTGAGCAGCAGAATCCTAAAAAAGCGAAAGACAAAATGAAGAAACATTTTGAGGCTTTATATACCTACTGCTATCATTCATAACTGAAGTAAAAATTTACTGATTATGGAAGTGCACAATTCCAGTATCGGTTAAAATTGAAGAGAGGGAAGTATTACTTGCACAGAAGCGCAATGCTTAATAAACTTAGAATAAACACTGAAAGTTTTAAGTAATTACTGCGGTACAAAAGAGTAATATTTATTGTAGAAATCAAGTTAAGGACAGAGGTCCTTACATTAAGTAATTATGCATTTTATGCATGGTTTTGTAAAATTAAACAGATGAAAATAAAAGGTTTAAGATGGTGGGTCATTGGCCTGATTGCTCTGGCAACAGTGATTAATTATATAGACAGACAAGCTTTAGTAGTGTTGTGGCCAAGTATAGCAGAAGACCTATATCCTGATAAATCAATGACCGAAAGAAAAGAAATTTATGCCCTGATATCAGTGGTGTTTATGTTTTCATACGCTTTTGGGCAATCTATTTTCGGGAAGATATTTGATAAAGTAGGTACGCGAATAGGATTTGTTTTGTCCATTGGGTTTTGGTCAATTTCTACTGCTTTGCATGCCTTTGCAAAAGGGGTCGTAAGTTTTTCAATTTTCAGAGCTTTGCTCGGAGTTTCTGAGGCTGGTAACTGGCCTGGCGCAGCTAAAGGGAATGCAGAATGGTTTCCTATAAAAGAGAGAGCATTTGCTCAGGGTTTGTTTAACTCTGGAGCCGCCATTGGAGGAATTGTTGCTATTCCTACAATCGCCTTCCTGACCATCTATTTCAGTTGGCAATTGATATTTGTGATCATTGGTTTAATTGGTCTGCTTTGGTTAATACCTTGGTTAATTCTGGTAAAAGCACCACCTAAAAAACATCCTTGGCTAACAGAAGAAGAAAGAATATATATACTTGAAGGTCAGCAAGAAGAAAAACAAGAATCAGTTCAGAATTTGGATGAATACAACCCTCCAGTGGGAGAATTACTTTCGCGTAAACAAAGTTGGGGTGTTATTATTGCTTCTGCAGCTATAGATCCGATCTGGTGGTTATTTGTATTCTGGATTCCAATTTACCTGTCTGAGGTTTACAATATGGATGTAAAAGCTATAGGTATCTATGGCTGGGTCCCTTATGTGGGTGCCATGCTCGGAGCCTGGTTTGGTGGCTTATTGGCACAAAACAGGATAAAAGCAGGATGGAATGTTAATAGAACTCGTAAGATGGTAATTACATTAGGATGTGTCATTATGCTGCCAGCCTTATTAGCCTTGTCTAATCCCGGATCCCCAATTGCAGCCGTATTGATTATGGCAGCGGTTCTATTTGGATTCCAAACGGCCATTGGTAATGTTCAAACTCTGCCAAGTGACTTGTATGGGAAAAAGACAGTAGGGACACTTTCTGGTTTTGCCGGTACAGCTGCAAAATTAACAGGTGCCGGATTGGTTTCTTTGGTACCTATGTTAACTGTTGGAGGTAATTATACTCCTGCCTTTATAATAGGAGCGGCTTTGGCATTTATAGTAATTGCGAGTGTATGGATTTTAATTCCTACCATCGAGCAACTGAAACCAAAAAGTAAATAATTTTGAAATAAGTTAAAAAAATTGATAATAAAATAAATTAAATAAAAATGAGTAATCAAGGTAAAATAGCTGTTGTTACAGGTGCAACTGGTGGAATCGGTTTTCAAGTAGCAAAAAGATTAGGCGAAGATGGTTATACTGTTGTTTTAAATGGTATAGAAGACGAAATCGGAGCGGAAAGAGTGAAAGAATTAGCAGCATTAGGAATATCGGCAGAGTATTATGGATTTGACGTTACTAATGAAGAAGCTGTAACTTCGAATATTACTGCTATCGGGGAAAAATATGGTAAGATTGATGCATTGATAAATAATGCAGGTGGTTTAGGCGGCAGATCCAGATTTGAAGAAATGACAACTGAATTTTACAGATTTGTCATGGCATTGAATCTTGATTCAACTTTTTTTGCGTCAAGAGCAGCAATTCCATATTTAAAGAAAGGAGAGAAGGCATCTATCATTAACTATACGTCTATAGCAGGTTGGAATGCCGGAGGTCCGGGAGCTGGAATTTATGGTACGTCAAAAGCAGGGGTTCAGGCAATTACAAGAGCCTTGGCAAAAGACTTGGCTGAGTATGGTATTCGAGTGAATGCGGTATCTCCCGGTACAATTGATACACCATTCCATGCACAGATTAAATCAACAAAACCAGAGGTATTTGCATCTTGGAAGAATAATATTTTGTTGGGAAGATTAGGTCAGCCAGAAGATGTAGCTTCAGTCGTTTCTTTTTTAGTGAGCGATGATGCTGCTTTCTTAACGGCAGAAACCATTCAGATTACAGGTGGCCAGGGTCTGGGAATTTAAAAATTTGAAAATAAGAAAAGGTTTAGATTTTTTCAGAACTAATAAAAACAGCTATATTTAATTAGGATTGTTCTAAGTAGATATTAAAGATAATATATTCAAAAATGAGTAAAGTAGTAACATTTGGAGAGATTATGCTACGATTAGCACCTCCAGGTTTTTTAAGATTTTCACAGGCGAATCAGTTCGATGCGATTTATGGAGGAGGAGAATCAAATGTGGCGGTTTCACTTGCTAATTATGGAGTCTCAGTAGACTTTGTAACGAGGTTGCCAAAAAATGATATTGGTGAATGTGCCATGATGGAGATGCGTAAGCGCGGAGTAAGTG
>NZ_JBPCUJ010000159.1:0-33520 GCF_051011215.1 Lutimonas sp. | reverse complement strand
GCATCCTATCAATATTATTGTGTGCCAAAGGTGGAGAAAGCAGCGTACCTTATCGCATCTCTTGTTGATTGGCAAAAATATAATATGCTCGAAGGTGAAGCTAACATTTTCTTTGAGAAAACCTATGTTGGCAAGACCATTTTGGACACAAGATATTCATCAGATACATTGGAAATATCCCTTGGTCAAGACAAAAGTGTACGTGTTGATAGAAATATAATTAGTGATTACTCATCAAAAAAGATGGTTGGTAGTCGAAAAGAAGAATCTAAACATTGGAATATTTCTGTTAGAAATAACAAATCTGAACAGATTGAATTGCTTTTAATAGATCAGATTCCCGTATCAAGAATGGATGACATCAAAGTAGAAGTTGAACAAAAGTCAGGAGGTAAGATTGATTCTAATTCAGGTAAGGTAAGTTGGGACCTAACTATTGATTCAAATGATCAAAAAGAAATTGAGATCAAATACTCAGTAAAATATCCAAAAAACAGGAACCTAGTTATCGAATGAACTATGCCCAGTAAGTTATCACTTATTAGATATGTTCTTCTTTTAATAACAATTTAACAACTGATGTTTATCTGAAATATAGATTTGGAATTAATTCAAGAGCAATTTAAAATGACAATAAAAAAAATAATTTTATTATTATCAATATTCTATTACAACACAAGTATAAATTCCCAAAACATACATTCCGAAAACACTTTAGGTGAAAACTATACTATCAAGTCAAAAATTTTAAAAGAAGACAGACAGATTCAAATATTTATACCTGAAAGTTATGAAAAAACAGATGAAAAGTTCGCTGTTTTATACCTACTTGATGGTCAAAGATTATTCCCTTTTGGTGTAAGCTTATTAAAATCATTTACTCAATTTAAACAGACACCGGAATTTATCATTGTAGGAATTACAAACAAATACCCTGATAGGTTTGGGCATTTTAGTGATGAAGAAAAAAAATTCTTGACATTTATCGAAGAAGATGTAATCTCTTTTGTTGATAATAATTTTCGAACTTCAAATGAACGCTTAATATTTGGTTGGGAATATGGTGGAAGTTTTGTAATTCAAACTATGATTGACAGATCCGATCTTTTCGATGCTTATTTGGTTGCAAGCCCTTTCCCTTTGACAAACAAAATTAGTGAATTAGATAAATTTCTTTCAAAAAAAATGATTCCTGATAAAATGTTATATTTTTCGGTAAGCCCAAATGAAAATCAAGTTAATGTTGGGATTAAAAAATTGGATAGCTTGCTAAAACTGAAAGCTTCTAAAACCTTGAACTGGACTTATAAAGAATTAGAAAATGAAGAACATCGATCTACACCTTATTCAACTATCTATTCTGGTGTAAAAAACTTTTATCAATATTACCCTGAATTACAATTCAATAACCTTGAAGAATTTACAAACGCAGGTGGACTAAATTATGTAAATGAATACTACAAAAAAAGAGCTTTAGAATATGGGTTTTCCAGCAAACTTTCTGATTGGACAATGTTTAGTTTGACAAGAAATGCCATAAGAGCAAATGAATATAAGCAGTTTAACATACTCGTAAATGAATTTGAGAAAACGGGATTTCTCGAAAGAATAAGAATAAACCGGTCTTGTTTGATTGCAGAATTTTATTTAGCAAATAAACAATACGATAAATCCATCGAGATATTTAATCTTCTTGCAGAAAAACACCCAAATGCCGAAAGACCTCTCAAAGGATTAGGTGATTCTTATAACGCGCTTCTGGATAAAAGAAAAGCTTCTATATACTACGGAAAAGCTAAAAAGTTATCGAAAAGCAAATCTGACTAAAATAATAACAAGTGCCAACAACATGTTTAATTAATTGCTCGTACTCGCCTACCTACGAAAGTCCTCGCGGACTTTCTATCTGTGATTTATTTGCTAAATTAGTTGCTTAACCAAGCAACTAACCATACCCAATAGGTTGGATGCAATTAAAAAATGAATTATGAGATTATTTGTAACCATAATTATTTTTAGTTTTCTATTCATTGGATGCACTTCAAAAGACACTAAAGGTTATGCTGATTCGGTATACCTAAATGGAAAAATCTATACTGTAAATAATGAACAACCATGGGCAGAAGCGATGGCCATTAAAGATGGAAAATTCATTAAGATTGGAATTAACGATGAGGTTGAAGCCACCAAAGGTCCAAATACGGAAGTATTTGACCTAAAAGGGCAATTTGTAATGCCAGGAATTGGCGATGCCCATATTCATCCCGCACTGCTTATGCCAAAGCGTGCCTTCTGCGCTTTGCCAGGCACTTTTTACGAGCCCACTGAAGAAGAAATTATCAAAGCTCTAAAAGAAGGAATAGCTAATTACCCTGAAGATAGAGAATGGTTTGTAGCACAGGGTTACACGACTCCTGCAATGTCTGAAGAAACCTTAACACGAGAATTCTTAGATCAGTTGATACCCGATAAACCTGCCTGGATAGAAGATGAATCCGGACATCGAGCATGGTTCAACACAAAAGCGATGGAAATTGTAGGTGTGGATAAATCCTTTGAAGACACCCCTGAGGCTTTCTTCAGTAGAACGTCAGATGGTGACTTGGCAGGTGTGGCGTTAGAAGGTGCTATGAACCCGTTTTTGGATGTGGTATTACCTACTCTGGACAAAGAAGTGCAGAAAGCAGGTTATACTAGAATGTTAGATGACGCTCTTTCAAAAGGTGTTACCATGTTTGGTGATGCTTATGTCTTTGAAGGGGATTTAGAAGCGTATGAAGAATTGAATAAAGAGGGCAAGATTAAACAGTATGCTATGCTTTACCTCAAAGGAAACCTTGGTACGCCTGAATTAACGCCTGTTGACACACTTGAAAAATGGTGGAGAGAGCATGATTTACCAGGCAAAAAGGGGGTGAAATTAGGAATGGGTGGTGCCATTGAATCCGCATCTGAGGTGTTAGTAGACGGTTATCTAGATCCAAATAATGAGGCACGTCCAGTAATCCCAGCAGAAGAGTTTGCCGCATACATGAAGGAATTAGATGACGCAGGCTTTCAAGTGATAGTTCACGCAATTGGTGATGGAACGGTAAGAGCCACTATAGATGGATATGAAAAAGTTATTCAGGAAAGAGGAAACAATAATTTAAGGCATAGAATCGACCATGCCAGTTTGATTTATCCTGATGACTTCTCGCGTTTAACTGAGAATGAGATTGCAGTCACAATTTGGCCACAGTTAAATGCACCTATTGGTTATAACATTGAAAATGTACTTCCAATGCTAAAGCCTGAAACAAGAAAGAGAATGTATGATAATAAGAATCGCCTTGAAGCGGGTATTAAGATTTTTAATCATTCAGACGCACCTGCTGCTACCTTCTGGCCTTGGTGGGGTATGGAGGCTGCCATTACACGTGGTTTCCCGGGCAAACCAGAAAACGGCAAGCTCAATGAAGATCAAGCAATTTCTGTTGAGGATTGTATCGAAATCTACACAATAAATACTGCTTGGGCCTTAAAAGTAGATGATGTGACAGGGTCAATTGAGGAAGGAAAATTTGCAGATTTTATTTTACTAAATCATAACCTTTTAGAAATTCCCCCAACAGAAATTCATGCAACAGAAATTATTCAAACAGTTATTAAGGGCGAAGAGGTTTTCTCTAATTTAAAATAGCAGCATACAACATAGTGTTTAGGACATAGTGCATACCCTTTGGGATAGGCACCATGCACTAAACGTTGGCTAATTAACCCAAAAGAATATATGACACTAAAAACGAAAAAGAGTTTTACATTTTATTTAACCTTAGTCTTAATCACTAGTGTTTTTTGTATCTCAGCGATTGGGCAAACCGATCTTAATAAACAAAATTGGATTCACGGCTCAGAGGATTGCGAAAAAAATACTGATGAACCCATACAAGTAGTTCAATACGACGAAAGCACCTGGATCTTAAGGCAAAATATGTGCACTAACTATGAGGCTCCATTTATGTTTTTATTTTTAGGTCAAAAAAAAGCATTATTGATGGACACAGGAGCTACAAGGGAAGAAGAATATTTCCCATTATATAAGACAGTTAATATTATTGTAGATACTTGGCAAAAACAGCAAAATAAAAAAATAGAATTAATTGTGGCTCATACGCATAAACACGGAGATCATTTTTCTGCAGATACCCAGTTTAAAGAAAAAGCAAATACAACCATAGTTGGTCTTGAAAAAACTGATGTTATCGATTTCTTTAAGTTAACAAGTTGGCCTACTGATATTGTTGATTTTGAACTTGGAAACAGAATTTTAAAGATTGTTCCAATACCTGGACATCAGGAAGCATCAATTGCAATATATGATACATCATCTAAGCTATTACTAACAGGTGATACATTTTACCCTGGCCGTCTTTATGTTGAGGATTGGTCTTCTTTTAAAACAAGTGTTAATCGACTGGTTGAATTTTCAAAGAAACATGAGATTAAATATATCCTTGGAAATCACATTGAAATGACTTCAACCGACGGTGTTGACTTTCCAATGGGCTCAACCAATCATCCTGAAGAGCACAAGCTTCCCTTAAATGTCGAAGACTTAGAATCACTTCAATCATCACTTAACAATTTAGGAGATAAACCAACTAAAAAAGCACATAAAAATTTTATAATTTACCCCATTAATTAACTGGCCATAACACTGTGTGAAATTTATACTAACTTTAAAGAATAAGTAAGTTCAAATAAAACCAACTAACATTTGTACTAGGCTAAAAACCCTCTGGATTTTAAGCTTCCTAGATTTTAATCGAGATCGTTGGCAACCATAAAATTAAAACTAAATGATGAATTCAAAAATTGTAAAAATCGATGCAGGTCGCAAGTTGAATGTTTTAGGTGATAATCAGATCATTAAACTCTCTGCTAAAGACACTAATGGACAATTCTCATTGATAGAACAGAATAATGATCCCGGAACCGGAATACCTCTTCATGTTCACCAGGACGAAGACGAAGTTTTTCACGTTTTACTAGGACAGATTGAAATTACAATTGGTGAAGAAATGACAACATTGAATTCAGGAGATCTTATATTTTGTCCAAGAGGCATTCCACATTCATTTAAAGTAGTAGGAGATCAAAAAGCAAAAGTTATGCTAAGCATTTTTCCAGCAGGGCTTGAAAATATGTTCGAAGAATTAGCAGTATTACCAGCTGGTCCTCCAGATCCAGAAAAAGTTGTTGAAATTTGTGGTAAGTATAACATAAGTTTTATCTAATTGAAATACTTTTGCCAACATTAGCCAAAAGAAAATACTTGTTTTCTGGAGACACATTCATCCTGAGCCCCATTACAGACGGATATCCCAAGACGCAACTAAAATGGATAAAACTGAATGATGAACAATAAAATAACCCTTACCAACAACGGGTATAAGCAATGGCTTCAATCCGTCTTTAAAAGGAAAATCAGATTGGAAAGAAATAAAATATCACCAACATTAGTGGAGAGCTGCTGCTCATCCCTACACCGTTAGAGCACATAAAAAGATTACTAACAAACTAATTATAAAATAGTATGATACAAAAAAGATTACTTCGGCTGTTACCGATATTATTAATAACTCTCCTGCTTGGAAGTTGTGCTTCTACTTCAAAAGCTCCTGAAAGTAAAAGTAATGAAGCAAAATCGTTCAATGCCCTTGCAGATAAAGGAACAGTTTATCTCTATCGAACAGGAAGGGCAGTAGGAGCAGCAGGACAATTAATTGTGAAAATTAATTCTATGGATGCTGGTGGAACGGGTCCGGGTACATTTTTCAAATGGGATTTGAAACCAGGAACTTATACGTTTTCATCGTCCACCGGTGAAAGTTCTGCTGTTGTGCAAATAGATGTCAAAGCTGGTCAGATATATTTTGTGAGACAAGATGCCAGAATGGGAATAAATAATGGTAGGGTCACAATAAAAGAAGTAGATTCTAATAAAGGCCAGAAAGAACTAAATAATTGCAAATTATTGGTCAGTTCCTATATACCTGAATAATTGATGGTAAAATTTAATATACAATTCATTAATCTAAACGAAATGATAGTTTAGCAAAAATATGTCCAAACAGTTTATTTAAGCAATTAAAAAGGCTCACATAACAAACGTTAACTGTAATTAAATGAAAAAATAGTCTTCCTACATCTATTTTTTATTTTTGCCCTTTCAGGTTTTTCTCAGTTACCATCTGAGCCAGAGGAACAAATCTCTTTTGCGAAAGAAGATAAAACCTTAGCATATTATTTTGCTCAATCGGTTTTATGGTGGAACGAACTACAGAAAGATTTAAAAAACGAAAAAAGTTGCTACAACTATTACCTTGCTAGTCGTAATGCTCAGGGAACTGCCAACTGGAGTACAGATTATGTTAATGAAGGGCCTAACTTGATGCTCGGGGAAGACATTTTTAAGATAATGGATGAACACCGTAACTGATTTATTGCTACTGCGCGCTTATTTAATATAATCCATGAGGATTTTCTATTCGGTTTGTATTTATTAAATTAGTTCTTTAACACACAACTACTCATAATCTGGCCGTTGTACACCATTTAAAAAATGAAAGAATTCAAAGAGTACATAAATGAAATTTGTAAAATTGAAGAGGCTACTTTTAAAGAATTGGAGAAGTGCTTTCAGCTAACTGAATTACGAAAAAATGAATATTTTGCTCGTGAGGGAGAATTTGCAAAGCAGATTGGTTTTTTGAAGGAAGGAATAGTAAGGGCCTATTTTTTAAATCAAGAAGGAAAAGAGTATAGCAAACAGTTCTTTGTTGCCCCTTCGATTATTGGAGCTTACACATCGTTGCTTACAAAACAACCTAATAATATAGCTCAACAAGCCTTGACAGATTGCGAAGTATTCGTTGCTGATTTCTCAAAAATTGAAAAGTTGTATGATAAATTTCACGATTTAGAAAGATTAGGTCGAAGAATAGCAGAATACTATTTTTTAGAAAAGGAACAAAAAGAAATTGAAATGGCGTTATTAGATGCTGACGAACGGTATCTGATAATGAGAGAACGTTTTCCTGCTCTGGAAACCATTATTCCTCAATATTATATTGCATCATACTTAGGAATCTCTCCTACTCAATTAAGCAGAATTCGAAGAAAGATGAAACAATCCTAAATTCGTTTACATATGTAAATGACCAGTAGCGTTTAATGCTAGAACTTTGTCATGTTTTAAAAATCAAAATTTTATCATCATGACAAATAAAAATAGAATTGTTTACATGGGTTTCTTTTCAAGCTTACTCATTATGCTTTTTAGCAACTGTGCCATTCAACCAAAAGCTTGGAATCCATCTCCAGAAACTGAATTCAAGGGGGAAATTTCGTTAAATGAGAAACTGACAAATGCTTCTCAGATTCACCTTTTGGGATATTTTGGAGCTGAGGAATTTGCGGTTGACAAAGCCGGTAATATATTTTGTGGGGTACACAAAGGCAAAAAAGATTTTTCTTCAGGTGCTATTCTTAAAATAAGCCCGGATGATTCGATTGAAGAATTTTTAGTAACTAATAATTGGGTTACAGGAATGCAGTTTGATAAAAATGGAGCATTGATAGCATTAATGAATGATGTTGGGTTGATAAAAATTAATGCAAACAAATCAATTGATACCTTGCTTACAAAAACGCCTCAAGGAAAACCAATTCTAATGGGTACTGGATTAAAAATAGCTTCCGATGGAGTCATTTATTTTACAAACATGTCTTCCACTGATAAAACTTCCTGGAAATATGTCAATAAATTAATTTTAGAAATGAAACCAACCGGAGGCGTTTATTCATATAATCCTAAAACAAAAATGACCACTACAATATCTGAAGGAAATTACTTTGGCAATGGATTAGAAATTTCTGCAAATGAAGAATTTATTTTAGTCTCCGAAACCTCAAAATATAGAATATTGAAATATTGGATTGAGGGTGACAAAAAGGGACAATCAGAAGTCTTTATTGATAATTTAGCAGGCTTTCCAAATAATATTTCCAAAAGTGAAAACGGAAATTACTGGGTTGGTTTTACTACTAAGCGAAATGAACAATTGGATAAAATTCATCCGAAAGTAAGAATGAAAAAAATCATTTATAGCTTGCCTTCCTTTGTTCAACCTAAACCCGAAAAATTTGGGATGGTCTTGGAAGTTTCAGAAAGAGGTGAAATATTACAATCCTTGTTTGATTCTAAAGGCAAAATTGTAACGGAGGCAGGTGCTGTTATTGAACACAATGGACACTTATATTTAGGAGGAGATATCGTTTCTTATGTTTCAAAATCAAAACTCAATTAACGATGATTTCAGAAATTCTTCTTTTTTTATCAAGTTGTATCTTGGGAATATTTTTAGGCGCTCAAATTGCTGAAGCGATGTTGTTTGTTCCTTATTGGAAGAAACTTTCAGCAGATGATTTCTTCGAACTTCATAAAACTTATGGCAAAAAAATCTATCAATTTTTTTCCCCTCTGACAATTGTTTCTACTTTCATACCTTTGATAACAGTGGGCTATCATATTATCCATTCAGATGAAAATCAATTACTTTTTGGATTAATGGGATTCTCAACAGTTGCATTTTTTTCAACATATTTTATGTTTTTCAAAAATTCAAATAAGAGCTTTGCAGAAAGAAGTCTATCAAATGATGAACTTCCTCTCGAATTAATAAGATGGGAAAATTGGCATTGGGGTAGAATTTGTTTTGAATTCATAGCCTTTGGATGTTCCTTACTCTTATTGATTAAAAGTTAAAATGAAAAACGTGCACAACATTAGATAAAATCAATAGGGGGCATTATGCCGCTGCTGTGTTTTGCAGATACGTTGGCTGTAATTAAATCAAATAACAATGAAGGTTTTACCAAAAGAAATTAATAACAATTATAGAGGTAGAAAGATAGCGTTGTATTTTTTCTACCTGTTTACAATTATCACTATTGTAAGGAGCCTCATCCATATGTTTGCTCCTGACGGAGGAGCTCAAAGCATAGCGACAATCCCCTTGGATACTTTTAGTATTGAAGGCGCCAGTGTGGTGATACTTATTTTTTCGCTTTGGGGTTTATCGCAACTCATTATGGGGATTTTTTATGCTATTGTTAGTTGGAGATATAAATCATTAATACCGTTAATGTACCTATTTATCTTTGTTGAGTATGTTCTGCGTTTGGTATTAGGAATTCTCAAACCAATTGAAACCATCGGGACAGCTCCGGGAGCAATTATCAATTATATTTTTCCTCCTTTAGCTATTATTTTGTTTCTGTTGTCAATAAATTTCAGAAAACCCTCGCTATGAAAAAATTATCAAGACCTTTCTTAACCATTGGAGGTTGTATCATTTTTATGATCATCCTAGGAATCCTTTTTATTCGCCTTCAAGCTCCGGAGATAAAATTATCAAAATCGATTCCAGCGATTGACAAAACAAGAGAAGCACATATACTCACTGCTTTCTTTGGTCTTGATAACGCGTTACCTTGGGCTGCTATTGGCTTGTCTTGGAATGCTCCTGGCAAAGATGGTATGCCTGTAGTGTTTTCACAAGAGGTAGATCCAAAAATGTTGGAGCCTTCAGATTTCGAGATTACCACTGAAAAAGGCAATACCCATATTCCTGATGATGTGACACTGCTCCCCGCAAATGAAGAGTTTGAACTCAGGACTGTCTTGTTGATAGGTGATTATGGAGACCATCCAGATAATGAACCCGTAACGGTAAAAATTGTTGGAGACTTAACGAGTCGTTCCGGTCAAAACTACAAAGGTCAGCATATTCGTGTAATACCCTTGGAAGAAGGACCCATTCTGAGTTATGCTGAATATTTCACATTTGATAAAGACTATCCTTATATTGAAAAAGGCAGAGGTTGTGATTGCCCGCGAGAGGATACACAAATGGTTGTCCGTGTTGTTTGGTCCGGAGGTGTAAGAGCTTTAAACGGGGATGAACTTGGTCGAAGTGAATTAAATAGTTTTGAAGTAACCATGGTTCAAGGAACAGACACAATTCGTGTATCACCATACCAATTAGCCGACTTAGCTGATAATGACAACAACATTGATGTATGTTTAAAAGAGTCAGGGATTCCGATACTCGTAAATGTAAATGAAAATGTTGCGATAGATCCGAGAGGAGATAAAAACCCTGTGACAAAAGTAAAAGTTGTGAGCAGATGGTAAAAAAGGAGCTGACATTGTATATGACAAATATGGCGCTTGATGGTTTGCGAAAGTTGTTATCTACTTGCCCTTAGCCGTAATTTGCCTAATTGAATCTATATAGTTTATAGAGCTAAGGACAAAAATGAATCTGATATATTAGTGAAAATTGACATACTTAACAAATGAATAAAAACGAATTAATAGACTTTTTTGAAAGTGGGCTAAACGAATTAATAGCTGAAATAGAACATTATAAAAAGGAGGAAAATTTATGGCGAATAGAAAAAAATATTTCGAATTCAGCTGGAAATTTAACCCTACATTTAATTGGAAACCTACATACATTTATCGGAAAAGAAATTGGAAAAACAAACTATGTTAGAAATAGAGAACTTGAATTTTCTCAAAAAAATGTTTCAAGAATAGTATTGATCAACAGCATTCATACCACAATTGAAATGGTTAAAAAATCACTGGGCTCTATTACAAACGAAGAATTGAAAAACGATTATCCTATTTTAAAGTTCTCTAAAATGGAAACAAATGAATACTTATTGGTTCATTTGATAAAACATTTGACGTATCATCTTGGACAAATAAATTATCATAGAAGACTGTTAGATGAATAATATTTCCACTAATGTTGTATAACAGGAATCACCACGAATTCACTTTTTTCGAATCCACTCAGCATCGTTGTAGTTTTAGATAAACCGAAAATAATTGTTGATTTAACCTCTAACTGACGGTTGTGTAAAATCGTTGGTAAAAGGTTGAAAAGCAACTCTAATTAAAGATTTGAATGAGGAACTTCATTTTGTTTAATGCTTCTTTATCGCCATCATTTCTCTATCACGACTTATCAACTTTAATCCTGTTACAATTCCTGCAGTATCTACAATAAAATTAAGCTTCATTGTTTGACTGGTATCTAAAAACTTATGATTTCCATAATAATTGATTTCAACCTTTTGACCTTGAGCATCACCAAAAATTTTATCTCCTTCCGTGACTATAGATAAAATGAAATCTGGCGAGAATTCATAACTCCCCAAATAAACTAACATTTCTTCTGGAGATAATTTTATAAACTCTACATTCGAAACTATAGGAGAAGTATTCATTTTATGGTCATAACTCATAATTCTTGCAGGCATCCATTTTCCATCGTCTAAAAGCCACAGGTTTGTAAATCTGGCAATCGTGCTGCCAAAAGAATGCCTTCCCGTTTGGATTGCCCCATACAACTCAGTATTATTATACAATGGAAACACTTCAATACTGCCTTTTTCTAAAACCCTCTTGATATTGTTTTCTCCTGCATTGCACACATTTGTTTTTAATGTATTTATAAATTCTTCCCTGGATTTAGTAATACCGTCTTTGTCATGATAAAATTCAAATTTCTCAGGTAATAATTCTTTGAAGACATTCAAATTGCATTCATTAAATCCTACTTCAAAAAACAAGCTGTCTTTTGTTTTTAAAATTTTAAACAATTCTTCATCATTGGAAATTTGAGCATGAAGACTATGCATAAATAGCATGACTATACTAACAACTCCTTGAATTCTTCTAATTGGAAATTTCATAATTATCTTTTAAACTAAGTTTATATATTTCCAATTAGGACGACAATTAGTGTGAAAAGATTACATGTTTTTTTATTAAATTGTTCCTCCTCACAAAAAAGTATATAAAAGGAACAAGGTGAATAATTCATTATCAGTACTCAACTACTTGTTATAATTGCTCGGGACAGTTCGAATTTCATGCTCGTGTCTCGCCGATTTTCTATTCGGTTTGTATTTGTTAAATTAGATGCTGAAAGACCTGACGAAATCATAAACGAGACCGCTGTTAAACATATGACCCATAAACTAACTTGGTTGAGCTACTGCTCGTAGCCAAACCGATGTACTTCATTAAAAAATTGATGTAATATGAAAAAATATAGATCTGGATTAATTGCTCTTGCAGTTGTATTAATTATTGTGCAATTAACAATAGTAGATTTTGAGGATTTGAGTTGGGGAAATAATTCTGGAAGTTATTTAGGAGTGTTTTCGATGGTATTATTGATTCTAGCGATGATTGCATCTAATCGTGCTGAAAAAGAATGAAAACATAAAGCAGTGAAGATAGTATCGGGATAAGCGAATCGCCAACAGGGGCAATAATTAGTTATGGCATCAAGATCAAGTCAAACAAAGAAATTCAAATAATGCTACAAAGGAATTTAAATACATGCAGTTTTGTTTACGCTATCAAATGCCTCGAGCACCTTTGCGGCAAGATGTCGGCGCACTCGACCTCAAAGCTTCAACAAAACTGTAAATTCAACAACGAACCCCAACACAAGAACGTTATGCTCCATATAAAGAAACGACTAATCCTATTTTTGTTTTTAGGTCTTTATCCATTTTATATCCAGGCTCAGGATGTAATAGCAGTTGGTGACAACGCTTTGAATTGTCTTGAAGATCCTAATTGTATCAACAGACTTCATCCATCAATTCCTATGACGTCTTTTGCAAAACCAGGAGACACCATTTATTTTAATAGCAGGAACTGCGATGATGTAGATCTTAGCCCTGATGCCCCAAAAGATCCGCGAATGGATGACCCTGAATGGGGAACTGTTCATCCAATGGCTGGTCCTGTCCATATAGAAGGTGCCGAAGCAGGGGATTTGTTAAAAGTGACTATTCATAAAATAATTCCCGGAGAATGGGCCTTTACATTAACAGATGGCGGTTTCCTACCTGATGAATTTGGAAATACACTTTCTGTAAAGTGGAAGTTAAATTCCGAATATGCAATGTCCGATGACCTTCCAGGAATCAGACTGCCCAATCGCAGCTTTCCCGGTATTGTAACTGTTTTGCCGGGAACTGAGCAACATGCGAAAATACGAGCGAGAGAAAGCGAACTATTCAAGGCAGGTGGATCTGTAATGATGCCTTATGCAACCCATGCATCGCCAATTGAAATTTGCGGTGAAGATGGTACATTTTCAGAAGAGTGTTTAAGGACAATACCTCCAAGGGAACAAGGAGGCAATTTGGACATTAGATATCTGCAGGAGGGAGTAACTATTTACTTGCCCTGCGAACTACCCGGTTGTGGCCTTGCCATTGGAGACGCACATTATATCCAAGGTGATGGAGAAGTTTCAGGAACAGCTCTTGAAATGGATGCGACTGTAATTGTGACCACCGAAGTACTGAAAGATGGTCCAAAACTTGAAAGAGGACCTCATTTTGAGGGTTCGTCAGATTTATTAAATATCCCTTCCGAACGTTTTTATGCAACAACAGGCTTCCCACTTAAGAACCGTAAAGATATTCCTTCAGATATTGCATATTTGGCCTCTGAAAAAATTCCACAGCTTGAGAATCTTTCCAAAGACATTTCTTTAGCTGCCAAAAATGCACTCCTTGAAATGATAGATTATATAAGCCATACTTATGGGTACACCAGAGAAGAATCCTATTTAATTGCATCAGTGGCTGTTGATATAAGAATTGGCCAGCTTGTTGATGTACCGAACGTTGGTGTAACGGCAATTCTTCCATTGGATATTTTTGTAAAAGATTAAGGAAGAAATGGAGCATTTAAAACTGGGTATAGCACTTTGTAAAATGGATTAAAACACAGTTTAGCAGCACCGTTCTACTTTATCATAATCAAACCAACCACCAATTATAAAATTCTTTAAATAAAAACAGACGAGAAAAACTTCGGCAACAAATTATGCCATGCTTACAGTTTGGTTTAAAATTAATTGTAATTAATAACAAACAACAGTTTCTCCATTTCTCAAGACAAGTTTCAGATCGATTATTAATAATTTTTTTAACTTACGAAAACAAATTACAAATATCATGAAACTGCGATTTTATACATTAAATATAGTAATAGCCTGCCTTTTTTTAGGTTCATGTTCTAATTTTCAAAAAGAGGTTGGTACTATGATTATTCATGGTGGGACCATTTATACGGTTGATTCTGCACAAACAACGGTAGAAGCAGTTGTAACAAAAAATGAGATAATTGTCTTTGCAGGAAGTTTTGAAGAAGCTAAAAAATATCAAAATGAACAAACTGAGATCATAGATTTAAAAAATAAGACAATGACTCCGGGCTTAATTGAAGGTCATGGACATTTTATGGGCTTAGGCTATAATGAATTAGAGCTTGACCTTATGAATACAAATAGCTATCAGGATATTATAGACGCCGTTGCTGAGAAAGTTAAAACATCTGAACCAGGCGAATGGATTATTGGTAGAGGTTGGCACCAAAGTAAATGGGATAGTTTGCCTGAAAACGTTGTTAAAGGATTTCAGACACATCATTTACTAAGTGAAATATCACCAGATAACCCCGTTTATTTAAGACATGCCAGCGGTCACGCTGGCTTCGCAAATGCTAAGGCTTTGGAAATTGCAGGTTTTAATGGTTTTACCAAAGAAGGAATTAATGCTTTTCATCTAGAAGGTGGAGAAGTTATTGTGGATCAATTTGGTAATCCAACGGGCATTTTCAATGAACGTGCTCAATCTATAATTTCTAAACATATTCCGGAAAAAACACCAGAAACAGATGTTCAAGCCTTTAAGCTAGCTATTGCAGCCTGTTATAAAAATGGTATCACAAGCTTTCATGACGCTGGTATTTCAAAAGAAACCATCGCATTATATGATGAGATGCAGTTGGCCGGGAAAATGGAAATTAGAATTTATGCCATGCTTACCGGCTGGGATGAAGAATTACTAAATGAATGGTATGAGAAAGGACCAAGGATAGATCCGGATCATCGTTTTACCATACGTTCTGTAAAATTAAATTGCGATGGTGCTTTAGGATCAAGAGGTGCTTGGCTTTTAGAATCGTACGCAGATCGTCCAGATCACTTTGGCCACGAAACACTTCCGATGGATTTTGTACATAAAACGGCCATAAAAGGGCTTAAAAACAATTTTCAAGTCTGTTCACATGCTATTGGAGATCGTGCGAATAGAGAAATTCTTGATCGTTATGAATCTGCCTTCACTGAAATGTCTATGTTAGAAGCCGATCATAGATTCCGTATTGAACATGCGCAACATTTACACCCAGATGATATTCCTCGTTTTGCACATTTAAATGTAATTCCTGCAATGCAGGCAGTGCACATGTCGTCGGACAGGCCATGGGCCATTGACCGTTTAGGAGAAAAACGAATCAAAGAAGGTGCCTACATGTGGCAGGATTTATTACAAAGCGGTGTTCCTATTGTTAATGGTACGGATGTGCCAGTTGAACCCATTAATCCGATAGCTAGTTTCTATGCCAGTGTAAGCCGAAAGACGCTTAAAGGAATTCCTGAAGGTGGTTATGAACCAGCGCAAAAAATGACCCGGGTACAAGCATTAAAATCGTATACGTTAGATGCTGCGTATGGGGCCTTCGAAGAAAACATTAAAGGTTCAATTAGCATTGGTAAGCTTGCTGATTTTACAATTTACGATCAAGATTTGATGACTGTTGATGAAAATCAGATTTTAAATACTGAAATCGTCATGACTATTTTTAATGGTAAAGTAGTTTACGAGAAGATTGAATAAGAGTAATTTTCTTTCTAATTTCTCTATCTTGCAATGAAGCCTTGGTACTAGCAAACTAGTCCTCTTGGGCGATGTTGCAACGAAGACTATTACTTTTCGTTGTGTGAAATGAAAACCATCCTGGAAAACAAAATGATTTTACCTAAAAGCGACTTTCTAAAAGCAAGAGATTTTATACTGACAAATGCGAGAATGATTGAAAGACGTTTGTTTGAATTTCATTTTGCAAACGGAGATATGAATGGTGTTTTTCATGCAGTTTATGCGTATCGCAATCCTGATGGTGGATTTGGACACGGAATGGAACCAGATACAGCATCACCTGAAAGTCAACCTTTGTTCAGCATCATGGCACTTGAAACGCTTGATGAAGTTGGTTATCTGACTAAAGAAGTCATTCTAAACGACTTTATGCCGTATTTTGAAAGAATAACTACTGCAAAAGGAGGTATTCCTTGGATGTTCAGACCTAAAAGTGATTATCCGTGCGAAGGACATTTTAAAACGGTTAAAGAATGGGCGGCTTTAAGCACTACTGCACCATTACTGGGAATTTTAGAGAAATATGAGCTTGATATTCCCTGGATGAAAAAAGCAGAAGAGTTTGTTTGGAGTGAATTTGAAAGAATTCAAGATAAACATGCCTTTTGTTATTTATGTGTACCAAGATGGTTGACGTTTTTGAAACATACAAAAAGTCGTAAAAAAGCTGAAGCAACAATAAATAATCTGAAAAACTGGATATCGAATAAGGGAATAATCTGTGAAGACAAAACTGATGAAAGTTGGGGATTATATGGAAAACCACATAGTTTAAATTATGCTACCTCACCTAATGGAATTCTATATTCAACCTTTACCAATGAAATGCTTCAATCGGACTTACATGAATTAATTCATAGACAAAAAGAAGATGGGCGATGGGACACCTGGTATGGTATCAGTGAGGGGACAAAATTAGAATGGGCTGGAATACAAACTTTATATGCGTTGAAAATATTAAAAAATTACGATAGAATCGAGAAATAAAAACGACACGCAACAATGTATGATTTCGGTTTCGGCGAATTCGACCAGGCTCAAATCCATTCGGAATTGTTATGGATGTGTCAAAATTGTAAAAGAACGCATTTTAACCGGTTCCTGATGTTTTTACAATCATTGTAGGTTTTCTTTAAAAATGTTCACCTGTAAAAATTGCGAGTTTGAATTCGAAGAAAAATCTTGTCCGAATTGTTTCCATAGCAAGGTGCACATTTTTTGGCGCGTTATGTGAATCATCGCAGTCTTTTTAGATTCATTGTATTTAGTATACAGATTATTCTATTGCTTTTTGGTTGGCTTATTTCCGTTTATTTGGATAAGTAGTAATGTCTGACACCACCTTGGATAATTCATTGATTGTTCGGGATCGCTTCAGAAAGCCAATGGGGATTTTCTATTCGGTTTGTATTTGCTAAATTAGTTGCAGAAACACCTAACGAAATCAAATATTAACGCTTTAGCCGCAAGCAGAAAATACGGAAATGGAAGAAAAAGAGAAACCACGACTTTCGCGATTAACTGCTATTCTTACCCAACTACAATCCAAAAGAATTATTACAGCAAAAAAGCTTGCTGAAAAGCATAACGTCAGTGTAAGAACCATTTATCGTGATATTCGGACACTCGAAAAATCAGGAATACCGATTGTGACTGAAGAAGGGAAAGGTTATTCTATCATGGAGGGCTATCATCTCCCACCGGTGCTATTTACAGAGAATGAAGCGAATGCATTGATTACGATAGAACAAATGGCTATTAAAAACAAAGATCTCTCATTTGTTAAAAACATAACGAGTGCCATAGAAAAAATAAAAGCCATTTTACGCTATTCTCAAAAGGGTAATGCCGAATTATTGGCGGACCGAATTTATTTTAGTGGGAATAATAATCAAGAAAAAACAAGTAGTAACCTAATGCAGATACAATCGGCTTTAACTCAATATAAAGTCCTAAACATAGATTATGTTTCTTCTAAGGATAAACCAACCAATCGAAACATTGAACCTTTTGCTATCTATAGCATTCATGGAGATATCCTACTAGTTGCCTTTTGTCGGTTACGCAATGATTTTAGGCACTTTAGAATAGATTTTATTCAAAAAATTGTGACAGAAAGTAAAACATTTAGCCCACATAATATGACTATAACTGAGTACTTTGAAAAATATGTAAAAAATTAATAATACCCTTGACACACCTCTGTCACAACCCTAATTTACATTTGTAGAAATATTAATTCTAAAATATCTAACAATGGAAATTATCAAAATCACAATCTTATCACTATCATCCTTAATGCTTGTCTTTGTAGGCCTAATGCGGTTGAGTAATCCGATAAAAGCCTATTTAAAGAATTCAGGAATAAAACTAGAAAATGATGCCAGCCTATTAAACGAAATGAGAGGAGTCAGTGGAGTTATGCTTTTTGCAGGAATCATTATTGCTCTCGGAATATTTATTGACAAACTATCCTTTACTTCTTACTTTATTGCTTCTCTCGTTTTTGTAGGTTTCGCATTCGGCAGATTAATCAGTTTAAAAGCTGATGGTAAACCAAGCAAACAGATTACTCAAGGAATTTTATTTGAAATTGTATTAGGAGTAGCAAATGTTTTTTGTTTGATATATAGTTGGAGTTAAACTTAAAAGAAAGCCAGCCAGGAATAAAGTCTTTAAAACATAGAGAAATATTAATAGGAATATAGGATAGTTTTAATGTACTGAGTCGTATTCAAGACCTTAGTTGATCCCTCTTTATTGGGTTTGGTATGACTGAGATAATTGAAATACATCCACCTTTACCGCCACCAAGATCAACTATTCATTCACTATAATACTGAAGGGAAAATATGTTTGCCAACATCTTATAAAATGAAACTCTAGAGTTGGACTACCTGCGAAAATTGCAGGCGCCAGTTCGCTTCGTTCGTGTCTCACGGATTTTCTATTCGGATTTTATTTGCTAAATTAGGTACGCAAACAACGTATCTAATCTTATGTGAAACCGTTGTGTCAATTCCATGATAATGATCAGATCAGACATTATAAACCCTGTAAAATTATATGTTCCTAACCTTGAGCAAGCATCTCTGAATGCTTCTGATCAAGATGCCTCATGTTTTGAATTTAATAATGGTAAATTACTGGTTGGTAGAGGCTTAAAAATCTATTTACGTGTATAAATAATGTCTAAAGCATCAGAAGCAAAAATATTTGACACCATCATTATTGGTGGAGGCCAAGCTGGCCTATCAGTAGGCTATTTCATGAAAAAAACGGATTTGGATTATCTACTCCTAGATAATCAAACTAAATCGGGTGGGTCATGGTTACAGACTTGGGATAGTTTGAATCTTTTTTCACCTTCAAAATACAGTTCCCTATCTGGTTGGCAAATGCCCGCTACGCAACGTGAATATCCGACAAAGGATGAGCTTCTAAGTTATTTGTCAGCTTATGAAAAAAGATATGACTTTCCTATTGTTAGAAATACGAGCGTCATTCAAGTTTCAAAAAAAAAGGATGTCTTTGTCATTGAAACCAATAATGGCGTTCTGTTGTGTAAAAGTGTAGTAAGTGCAACTGGTACAGCAATGGCTCCATTTGTGCCAGCATACCCAAATTCGGATAGGTATAAAGGAAAACAGATCCACTCCATAGATTACAGGAACACAAATGGTTTAAGGAATAAAAAAGTACTCATCGTTGGTGCAGGAAATTCCGGGGCGCAAATTTTGGCGGAAGTTTCGAAAGTTACCACCACAAAATGGGTTACTTTAGAACCACCTGTATTCTTACCGGAAGATATTGATGGACGCTATTTATTTGTGCAAGCCAATAACAGTTATTTCAATAAAAAAGAAGCGGCATATACTGAAAACATATCTCTAAGTAATATTGTTCAGATAGAAAGTGTTAAAGAGGGTTTAAAAAATGGTGTTTATAAAGATTACAGACCATTCAAAGCATTTTATGACCAGGGTGTAATATGGAGTGATGATTCAAAAGAATCTTTTGATCTTGTAATTTGGTGTACTGGATTTAGGTCTAATTTAGGCCACTTAGAAAAGTTAGGAATTACCCATAATAATAGGATTACAACAGAAAACACAGGGTCTATTGATGTGCCAGGCTTGTGGCTTGTGGGTTATGGGAATTGGACTGGCTTTGCGTCTGCTACAATTTATGGCGTTGGTAAAACCGCCAAACATACCGTAGAGGAAATAATTAGTTTTTTTAAAAAAAACTCGACACAGAAAAATGTATAGGATATGGTTTGCTTGATCCGCCGCGATATCATATGCAGAACCGTTGTTCCTACTTAAATTATGAATAGAAAAGAGCTAATAGTCAATGTTATTACAATAAGTATTATTCTGATTTTACCGCATACTGCGCTCATTCCAAATTTTGTCTATAGCATTCCGATCTTACTTTTGGTCTGGCTCGTCTTAAAATACTCCAAGGCAACTTTTTCTGACATTGGTTTCAGCTTTGGACGATTCCAATTAAAGTCAATTCTCATAGGAGGTCTTATTGCCATCATCACATTGGCCTTTATGCAGCTTATCTTCTTTCCAGTTTTGGAGCATTTTGTAACTTTCAAAGACACAGATGTAGCACTGTATGAATTCTTAAGAGCGAACCAATGGCAATACATTTTCATACTCATCATGGGATGGTTGATAGGCGGATTATATGAAGAAATAGTTTTTCATGGTTTTATCTTTTCAAGATTAGAAAAAATATTTCCAGGTAGGTATTCCAGTCAAATAAGTTTCACTTTAACAGCCTTTTTTTTTGGTGCTTATCACTTTCAATTAGGAGTTGACGGACTTCTTAATGCGTTGCTGGTGGGGGCGGTATACCTTGTTTTGTTTTTATATTTTAAAAGAAATTTATGGTATTCTATCTGCTGCCATGGTATTTACAATACAATAGTTATTACCTTAATCTATCAAGGATATCTATAATTGAATAATCAATTAAGTACAAGAAACCTGCTATTTCATTGTTGAGGAACTTCAATTAATTATAATCATATCTTTATAGCAACTAAGCTCTGATGATAAAATTAAATTATTTATAATGCCAAAATAGACTATGAAAAGATTTATACTTATTGTATGCTATTTGAGTATCTATTCTTTTTGTGCCTGTAACCAGGAACAAGTTAGTGACTTAAAATTAATGTCATATAATATAAGGCATGGGGAAGGAATGGATTCAATGCTGGATTTATCTCGTGTTGCCGAAATCATAAAAGCACAAGAACCAGACCTTTGCGGTTTACAGGAAATAGATAATTTTTGCCTGCGATCTGATAGCGTAGGACAAACAGACTATTTGGCTCAAAAAGTAGGTATGACCGGAGCGTTTGGTAAATTCATGGACTATCAAGGAGGTGAATACGGCATGGCAACGCTGTCTTCAAAACCATTGATTTCAACAATGCTATTACAATTACCTGATGGAATAGATGAACCTCGCTCTGCTATAATTCATGAAGTCGAAATAGCAGTTGGCTGTACCATTATTTTTGTAAATGTTCATTTTGATTGGGTTGAAGATAAGGAAGGTGTTTCTAGTCGTTTAAACCAAGCAAAAACATTGATGCAATATATCAACACATTGAACAAAGCCACAATTATAACTGGCGATTTTAATTGCACACCAGATTCACCTACCATGCAATATTTTTATGAACAAGGGTTTGAATTTATAAATAAAGGAGCGGATAATTTAAGCTTTCAGGGAACCGTCAAGTCTGAAATTGACCATGTGATTTACCGCAATACAAAAAGTGTAAAATTCAGAGTAAAAAAGAGCATGCTGCTAGATGAAGCAGTGGTATCTGACCATCGTCCCCTCATTGCTGAAATGGAAGTGGTTTATTGATTGTATTATGGATTCAGTAAAAAAAGATAGTATGTACGTTTATAATTAATTGCTGTTGAATTTCCTCTTCGGAAATCACTAGAAAATAATTAACTTGGTCCTTAATCGTAAAATTCTAACCGCTTTTGCCGCAACAATCATCATCAAACCGTTGTGGCTAATTTAAACCCACTTCATGAAATTATTTAGAAGAATTAGACATAAGTTGATTTTAGATAATAAGAAAACTCAATATCTAAAGTACGCCTTAGGAGAAATTGTATTGGTCGTAATCGGTATTTTGATTGCCCTTCAGATAAATAACTGGAATCAGTCTATTAAGAATAAAAGATCTCTGGATGAGTATTTAGTGAAGATCAAATCCCATACATCTGAAGATATAGAACAGCTAGAGCAATTAGCCAATGGGAGAAAGCAAATTGCTGACATTTGTAAAAAAGCAAGAAATAGTATCTTAGAGAAGACCGAAAAAGACAATCTTTTTTTGTTTATGACCAGTGGTTCTGCGTTTGTCGATTTTTATTTTAAACCGAATATTGGAGGTTATCAATCATTGAAAAATTCAGCATATTATGGAAAAATAAACAATACCAAACTTGATTCCCTTTTGGCAAAATACTATGGTTTAGTAGATGTTATCGCCGAAAATGAAAACAGCTATAACCAGTATACCGTGCATCAAGAAAATTATCTTGATACCCAATTCGATAGGTCGCTTATTTTGGCAGCTGCTTTTATCCCTCAAGATTCTTTAGCCATAAAAGCAACTCCACAGTCTGAATATGACCAAGCTTTCATAGAATACACCGCCAAACCAGCTTATAGAAATGTTATTAATCTAGCGGCTTGGCAATTCGACACCATGATAAGCCAATACAATCAATTAACTGAAATTGGGCATCTAATTATTAATGAAATAGACACGATTACAGAAGATTAAAGCAGAAAAATGATAAAGAATTTCGCATTGTTAACGCTCCTACTAGTATTTGTTAGCTGAAAAAAAGAGGACCCAATAAATCAAATATGAATAACAACATGCAAGTGGTTATTAATTTTTTCGAAGAAACATACAATCGCAAAAACTATGATTATGTGATTGACTATTTTGCAGCAGATTATTTTTAGCAGAGACTTGATGGAGCAAGAACAAGCGTGGATGCTGTAAGGATTATAAAAGGGGCAGAAAGTATTTTTTCTCAGATTTAACTGTTGTTGTCGAAGATGTAATTGCAGAAAATGATTTAATAGCAATAAGGCTGCCATTTAACGGGACTCATAGTGACACTTTTTCAGGAATAGAAAAAACCAAATAAAATATATCATGGGAAGCCATGGAGTTCTTTAGAATGAAAGACTGGTTGATCACAAGGTCATACCTTATCAAATTCAATATTCGTATCAGTTTTGACGAATAGAAAGATGATCCATTCTCAGGGCGACTCATATTCCGGAATGTCGGGGCGTATTTAAAATAAATTATTTTATAAGCAAAATCTATTCGATTAAATATTGACGTAAGGAAATCAACCACTATTCGTCTATATTGGTATCTTAATTAAAGCATATTTATTAACTAGAAAAGAAAGGAACTTAAAGTATGCTAACTTGGAAAGATGTTATTCGGTTTTCAGTGCATGGAAACCCAATGCCAGACCGACGTGTTGAAAAAACAGAAGCGGAATGGAAAACTCAATTAACTCCGGAGCAATTCAGAATTACACGACAAAAAGGTACAGAACCTGCGCATACAGGAGCACTCTGCAGTATTTATGATGAAGGTAAATACAATTGTGTGTGTTGTGATACTCCTTTATTTGATTCTACCATTAAATTTAGCTCTGGCTCAGGCTGGCCTAGTTTTACACAACCTGTTAAAGAAAATGCTATTAAATACGAAAGAGATACAGCATTTGGTATGGTACGCGTTGAGGTATTGTGTAATACTTGTGATGCTCATTTAGGACATATATTTCCTGATGGACCTGAGCCGAGTGGATTACGCTATTGTATAAATTCAGCATCAATGACTTTAGATAAGGAGACGGCTCATGAGAACTAATATGCAAATTGCCACATTTGGCGGAGGATGCTTTTGGTGTACAGAAGCAGTATTTCAGGAAGTAAAAGGTGTGGAAAAAGTCGTTTCCGGGTACTCTGGTGGTAATGTGCCAGGAAAACCAACCTATAGAGAAATTTGTTCTGGCTTAACCGGACATGCAGAAGTGGTGCAAGTTACTTTTGATGCTGCTGTCATATCATACGAAGATATCTTAGTTATTTTTATGACTACCCACGATCCAACAACCTTGAACCAACAAGGAGCAGATCGTGGCACGCAATATCGTTCAGTAATTTATTATCATGACGAAGGACAAAAGGAAATCGCAGAAATTGTTGTAAAGGAGTTGACTCCTTATTATGAAAATCCTATAGTTACTGAAGTTGCTGAAGCTCAAACCTTTCACGAAGCTGAAAAAGAACATCAAAATTATTATAGAAACAATCAGTCTCAAGGATATTGTAGTTTTGTGATAACACCAAAGCTTAAGAAACTTCGGGAGCTTCATGCGGATAAACTAAAGAGCGCTTAATGATACCATGTAGTTTAAATTACACTAGGGTAATTCTGAAAATGAATTACCCTAGTGATAATTCTAAAATTTAAATTGAAAGAGATGTTTTGGTGTCAAATCAAACAGAAAACAATTTTTGAAGGCTCCAGAATTGAATGTTTCACATCGGATGGATGGTTCTGGAAACACAATAGATGCAGTAATTGAATTTTTAAATACATTACAATAAATGGTATTAGATATTAAACTTTATGGTGCCGATAGATGTCATAAAACTCGTTATTATAAAACCTTCTTTACCCAAAAAGGTGTAGCGTTTTCATTTCGAGATGTTGAATCTAATGGTATTTTTGCTGAAGAATTAAGAGATTTGTACGAGAACAGGAAACTTCATTTTCCAACGATCACCATTGATAAAAAGAAATTGCGAAATCCATCTGATAATGAACTAAATAAATGGCTGGACAAACTAAAATAGCATTGGGTGGCGGTTGTCACTGGTGTACAGAAGCTGTTTTTCAATCTTTAAAAGGAGTTGATAGAGTAGAACAAGGGTATGTTGCATCTATAGATGAAAACAGTACATTTTCTGAAGCTGTGATAGTTCATTTTAATCCTGATTTAATTTCTCTTCAAACCTTGATTGAAGTTCACTTACATACGCACAAAAGCACATCAGCACATTCTATGAGAGATAGGTATCGTTCGGCGATTTACATTTTTTCAGAAAAACAATCGGAGGAAGCAAGAAATATATTAAACGGGTTTCAGACTGAATTTGAAAACCAACTGATAACAGAAATATATCCTTTTTCTGAATTTAAAACTTCAAGAGAAGCGATACAGAATTACTATCTGAAAAATCCTGAAAGACCCTTTTGTAAAAAGTTTATTGATCCAAAATTAAAACTTTTACAAGAAAAATTTTCAAATAAAACTAAATTTGTAAAAGCATAAAATAATCATGCTGAAATAAGGTATATCTGTTATTTCCTCGGGAATACGATGCATGTACCCAAGGCTGGCAACAATTGGAATAAGATAATTATGACACTGAAAGAAACTCTTGAACAACTTGAAGCTCTGATTGATGAAAGGACACGAACCCACAACATAAAGAAAGGTGTAGGTGATAATCAGTATGGTGTAAAGTTGGGCGATATTCGCAAGGTCGCGAAGAAGATAAAGGCCAACCATGCGCTGGCCCTTGATCTGTGGAAAACAGAGAATTTTGACGCTCGGATGCTGGCCATGCTCATTATCAACCCCAAGGAGCTTTCAGTGAATGAATTGGATGCGATGGTGCGATCGGTGACATATGTACGTGTGGCAGACTGGATAAATTCTTATGTAGTGAAACTGCATCCGGACAACGAAACGCTGCGACAAAAATGGATGTTGGACGATCATCCTATGGCTTCCCGTGCCGGATGGAACCTGACAAGTCAGCGCGTGAATAAGAATCCTGAAATGATCGATATACCGGCATTACTGGACCGAATAGAAAACGAAATGTCGATGGCTGCTCCAGAAGCTCAGTGGACAATGAACTTTAGCTTGGTCGAGATAGGTGTTCACCATCCAGATTATCGCAGGCGGGCCATTGAAATTGGAGAAAAGCTGGGTGTTTACAGCGAATATCCAAGTGTAAAGGGCTGTACATCACCATTCGCACCGGTCTGGATAAAAGAAATGGTGAGCAGACAAGTATAATTACATGGGCTTTTGCCCATTTTGGTTTTATCACGTGCCCTGAAGTAGCGGGCTCTTTGATGTAATTATTGGCCGTATTTCAATCCTTTTACATCAACTTTAAAAAAAGTTGATTCCAACCATTTTACTGTCCGCATATTAAGTCTAAATCAACTGTTTTTCCGTAAATTAACCTACAAAAACAGGTATGTATCATATCATGGAATCCAAGCAAATAAAAACCAACATCTTGAAAAATAATCGAATTATACAGTTGCTATTTATTTTCGCATGTATTCTTTTTTATTCCTGTAAAGAGAAAGAAACTGCCTTGGGAATACTGCAAAAAACAATTAATTCAATAGATTCAATTGAAACGATCTACTACAAACAAGACATGACCAGATCAAACCCTCGAAATATGAATGATACTATTTTTCGATACAGAGAAATGTATTTTAAAAGACTTAGAAGTGACTCTATTGTAGGAGTTAAAGGGCATTGGTACATGTATTCAGATGATAAGATAAATGTTCGTTTTGAAGATGTTTATGATGGAAAAAGATTGATTCGCATGAATAACAGGGATAGTATTGCTACCATCTTTGATTTGGAAAAATATCCTGATTTTAAAAAGAAACATTTCTGGAGTCACAACACCCTTTATGGAATGCAGCATGAGTTCAGGCATATGTTAGCGCATCAGGACTCTTACTCAATTGTAAGATTAAATGATACTATTGCAGGTGATAAAAACTGTTTTAAAATTTTAGTGAAATTAGAAAATAAAATGTCAATGCCCGGATTTATGAGCAAACTTGAAGATAATAAAGGAATTGTTTCGGAAACCTTGTATATAATTGATAAGAAAACATATTATGTTATTCGAATGAGAGGAGAGAATTATAACCTTAAAACTCCTGATCAAAAGATATTTATTGATCAAAAATACTATGATATTAAATTTAACCTAAAGATTGATGAATCGAAACAGTTCGATACCTCTAATAAATCAATTAATGAATTTGAAAAAAGAAATGTGAAACCATCGTGAATTCGCCTTAAGCAATAATTTATCATCGGGAAATTGTGGAAATCAACTCTCACATTTTTATCTTAAAATACCTTTTAACCAATAAAATACAATAAAGATAAGCCTGACATCAAGAGGCACGAGAGGAGATATGGAACCATATTTATAAGTCATTGGTCGGCTCCTGTGAAAAAGTCAATTATTAGTTTTACATTTAGTTCTGAGAAACGATACAAACGCTGGAGGAAAATAGTAGCTGCACAGCCCAGATAGATGCTGATACCGATATGAATTCAATAAATATTTTCATAACTGATACAGATTCGATTTCTGACACTGACAACATCTTAAGAAAAGGTGGAGGTAAAACGAAAACAGCAGAATTAGCAAATACCTATCCTAATTCTAAACTTTTGCTAAATCATTGGGGCACTGCAGATGCACCAGATTTTTCACCGTTTAATGCAGACCCGGAGGTTATAAAAAAATTAGTGGTACATCCAGAGCGTATTGTGATATTAGCCCCAGGCCAACCTTTCCTACTGGAGAAATTAAAGAACTAAATTTATGATGACTTTTTTTAAAAGAACATTTTGGCTTGTACTGTCAATGTTTGTGTTGAATTCGTGTGATGACGAAAAGAATTCACAGGCCATTCTCAATTCAGATAAAATGATTGTTAGACTCACGGAAATTGAAATAGAGCCAACATATCTCGATGCCTACTTGTCAATATTAAAAGAGGAATCTAAAGCTTCGGTAGAATTAGAGGAAGGGGTTATTTCAATTTATCCCATGTACCTGAAGGAAAAAGAAAACCAAATTAGAATATTGGAAATTTATGCCGATAAAAAAGCATACGAGTCTCATTTGCAGACTCCGCATTTCAAACATTACAAAACAACTACAATAAAAATGGTTACGTCCCTTAAATTAATTGATATGCACGCAATAGACGTAGAATCAATGCCAATGATATTTGAAAAAATGAAAGCAAACTGACATAAGAATTAGCGAGTGTTTATAACTAAATTACTGATTTGCATTTGATTTAGAGGGGCTTGCGTGTCTATTGATTCCACATATGTGGCACGAGTTTTCTTTTCGGTCTGTATTTACTACATTCGCTGCTTATGGATGTAGTTAATCATCAAGCAACCCTATTGAATTTGAGTAACTGCACATGGGAAGATCCTTTAGGTGTACGAGAAAGTAGATTTTTTAATATTATAGATGGAAATATTAAATTTCAGCATGGGTGCTGTGACAAATTATCGTTTTTAAGGACGGGCAATCTGCCTGTTCCCGCCGAATAGCATAAGAAGGTTCATCAAAGGGTGCAACTGATCAGGATGTTAAATCGCATTAAAATAAGACATTATATGAGTTTGAAAATTATTGGCGCAGGCTTCGGAAGAACTGGAACATTATCCACTCAATTAGCGTTGAATAAGCTTGGTTATTCTTGTTATCATATGAAAGAAGTAAATAAGAAAGCGAATAAAAATCATTTGGATTTCTGGTTGGAGGTTGCAGAATCACCTGAAAATGCTCCACATAACTGGGATGATGTTTTTCAAAATTATTCAGCTACAATAGACTATCCAAGCAGTTGTGTATGGAAAGAGTTGATGGAGGCAAATCCAGATGCCAAAATTTTATTAACTCTTCATCCAGGAGGACCCGAAGCATGGTATAAAAGTACGACCGATACGATTTATAGCATCTCAAAAATGTGGGAGAGTAAATTACTGTCGTTTTTTATTCCTCCACTAAATAAGATGCAAAGAATGACTTCAAAGTTGATTTGGAAGAGATTTCTTAAAGGTTCCATGGATCATAAACAAGGGGCTATGGATCGTTATAATGAGCATATAAAGGACGTTAAGAGTCAGGTCCCACCGAATAAACTATTAATATTTTCGGTGGATCAAGGCTGGGGACCATTATGTACGTTTTTAGAGAAAGAAGTGCCTAATGAAGATTTCCCCAGAGTCAATGATAAGGAAGAAATGAAGAAAATGTTGCGAATGTTGTCTGTTGTAACTCGAAGTGTATTGCTATTGATTTTCCTTTTGGTAATATATATTATTTGGCGATTACTGTAAATAAAGTACAAGCCTAACTTACAATGAACATTTTGTTATATTTGGCTCCATATGAATGAGTATTTCAGATCAATTATTCTGCAATGTACAGGAGCTTCCTCTCTCATTGAGAAAGAGACGATTCAGGAATTGTGGAGTGGTTATGGTAAAATCATGCGCATCGGATTAGAAAATGCTTCTGTTGATAGTGTCATAATAAAACACGTTCAGATACCCAGAAATAAGAATCATCCCAGAGGATGGAACACTGACATTGGCCATCAACGAAAGGTCAAGTCCTACCAGGTAGAAACTACCTGGTATGAGCGATACAGTAAAAACAGTATAGCACGTCTGCCTCATTGCTTGGCGATTGAAACCAAAGATGATGAGGTACTTATGGTGATGGAAGATTTGGATGAAGCTGGTTATTACTTGCGCAAAAATGTTCTCAGATGGGAAGAAATAGCTAATTGTTTGGCATGGCTGGCACAATTTCATGCAAGTTTCCTGGGTGAAATTCCCAACGCACTTTGGGAAGTAGGAACCTATTGGCAATTACAGACCCGACCTCAGGAGTTGGCCGTATTGGATGATCTAAGATTGAAAGAGGCAGCACCGATGATTGATCAAAAACTAAATACCTGTGAATTCAAGACATTTGTTCACGGCGATGCGAAATTGGCAAACTTTTGTTTTGCTGAAGATGGTCAGGTGGCTGGCTTAGATTTTCAGTATGTTGGTGGGGGATGTGGTATAAAAGATGTAGCTTATTTTATAGGAAGTTGTCTGAATGAAAGTGAGTGTGAACGTTTGGAATCACAGATCCTGGATACCTATTTTGAACACCTGCAAAATGAATTAAAGGAAAGAAATGAAGCGCTTGAACTTGAATGGAGGTCTCTATACCATATAGCCTGGGCGGATTTTCATCGCTTTTTAAAAGGATGGAGTCCCGGCCACTGGAAAATTAATAGTTATAGTGAACGTATAACAACTGAAGTAATCAAAAACCTATAGGTATGGATCTGGAACAACTCAACAAAATAGCGATCACCGCTGCTCTTGCAGCCGGAAAAGTGATTCAGAAGTATATGAATGATGAGGTTAAAGTGGAGAAAAAGGCAGGAGGGGATAGCTATGCTTCACAAGTGGTGACTGCCGTGGACATTGAGTGTGAAAAAGTAATTCTTTCTCATTTACTTCCTTCTTGTAAAGAGTTTCATTTGGCAATTTTATCAGAAGAAACAGAGGATGACGGTAGTCGATTAGAAGAAGAATTTTTTTGGTGTGTTGACCCAATGGACGGAACGCTTGCTTTTATCAATGGACATCCTGGTTTTTCTGTATCAATTGCATTAATCTCAAAAAGCGGGACACCCTATATAGGAGTTGTTTTTGATCCTAGTACAGATACCATGTACCATGCAGTCAAAGGAATTGGGGCCTTTAAAAATGGGCATCCATGGGAAATAAAGCATAGAAATAACTATTTGACTTATGTGACAGATCGAAAGTTGAAGGATACACCGCGCGCAGAAGAAATAGAAAGTATGCTCAATGAACAGGTAAAGAAGTTGGCTTTGAATGGGATTACAGAATTGGACGGAGCAGGATCGGTATTAAATGCCATCCTTGTACTGGAAAATGGTCCTGCCTGCATGCTGAAATTCCCGAAAAAAGAAAACGGTGGAGGGAGTATATGGGACTTCGCTGCAACAGCCTGCATGTACCAGGAATTGGGCTTGCCGGCAACTACTTTTGAGGGAGGAAGATTGGACTTGAACAGAAAGGATGGCTCTTTCATGAATCATGAAGGGGTTTTTTATGCCAATTTAATATTGGTACGTAGCTAAATTAAAGGAGATTGATTTCTTAATCTTTATAAATTTTTAAGCTACTTGGCATGGATTATAGAGCGAACCATATCGAGGCCAAGCACAAATTTTGCGCATTATTTCTTAACCGCAGATGACAGTGTTTAAATCCAGACGCTAATTATGGTAGTCGACTGTCTATTTGGGATGTTATTTTTGGCATCTCAAAAATTACGCGAAAGTATGCGTCGCGCTTTGGTTTCTGGAATCAAGTAAAAGAACCATATTATGTACATCTGCTGTTTCAAATGATCACTTCTAAAGATTCAAGGAACGAACTACATTCAGTCAATACCAATAATGATTATGATCCATCTATAGACTTCAAAGAGTATACAAAATAAAGACATGACCAGAAGTAACCAATAAGGAAGATACTCTCTTAATCATCAGCATAGAAAAATATAGTTCTTACCCGAAATATTCAACTTTCTTAAAATAAAAGGCGAAAATTACATTTTGATCAGAAATTTTAGCAAAATATTAAATGTATTTTGTTTAATTTTATTTAAATTTACTTAGACAAAATGGGGTGAATACCGAAAAGCCCCATGAGTAGTAAGAATTTAATTTAATAATAATGGAAAATTTAGTAAAATTATCGCAAATTATTGTCGCATTGTCTGTTCTGTATGTTTGGACCTTTAGGTTTCATAATGTCATAATAGAATTTAAACAATTTGGATTAAGTGATTTAACTCGAAATTTTGTCGGAGCGACAAAAATAGCATTAGCTACATTACTTTTAGCAGGAATTTGGTATCCCTCATTAGTTCTCATCCCATCGATTCTTATGGGTGTTTTTATGCTCGTCGCTCAATATTTTCATTTCAAAGTCAGCAACCCATTTATAAAGCATTTGCCATCACTTATTCTACTTCTTCTATGCGGATTTATAGCATATTCATCCATTTAAAAAATGAGCACGCTTGCAGTAACGATATGTATTTTAATATCCAGTTTGTCATTCTTTGCTTATGCCTTTTCTTATTTTTATGAGCCGCATATGAAAAACGAGTTCAAGCGTTTTGGGTTAGAAAAAATTGGACTAACAACAATTTTATTGGAAATTACAGGAGCTTTTGGTTTGCTGGTTGGATTTAAATTTCCTCTTATTTTAATGATATCTTCTCTTGGCCTTACATTACTTATGTTTGCTGGCGTTATTGTAAGAATAAAAATAAAAGATAGCCTCAGGGTTTCGTTGCCAGCTATTTTTTTTATGTTTTTAAACGCATATATTTTTTTGGATTCGATAAGTTTGATTCATTGAGATAAAAAAATATGAGAGTAAATAGGTAGCAAATTTTATCTTGTGATACTGAGTTCTCGATTTATCAATATAATTTCTACAGATTTTACCGTGATAATGTTGACGTATTTTATGAATTGAAATGTTTTTATTTGGAAATTAATGAGGATTCTTCTCTCTTTCATTTTTCTTTTACTAACTTAGATGTTAACATTATTAAGAAACCATACGAACATGTTGAAGATGATTTAGTTAAATGGTTGTACTTTTTTCAATTGTTAATCGAATTTATATAGAGAGTTATTACAAAACTTGCTGCTGATGGAGTCTATAAAAATGGGGTTTCGAAATAATTGAAATTGCCTTGATTTCATGGCTTAAGACAAAAAAATGAATTAAACAAAACAGTAACCAGTATATTTTGGTTAAACGAACTATTTATAGTAATTAAATCTAGAAAGATGGATAGAATTGATGTTTTAGGGAATTCGAAACCAAGGCGAGACCTTTTTACCAAGCAGCTATTAGCCGAAACTAACGATTATGAACTTCAAGAACTTGTTAGAAAAGCTGCGGAGGAACTCGATAGTCCCATTGCATTAGTTAGCCTTGTCTTGGATCAAGTTCAGTTTTTTAAGGCTCACATCGGATTACCACCTGTTCTTGCATCAGCAAGAGGTACCCATCGAGATGTGTCTTTTTGCCAATTCGTGGTTCGAGATGGAGAAACTTTTGAAGTTAACGATGCGTCGAATGACCCGCGAATACCACAGCATGTTGTGAAAGAATACAATATTCAAGCTTATTTAGGTGTTCCGATAATGGTTGAAGAAAACGTAATGGGTTCGCTTTGTGTGCTTGACACCAAAAAAAGAGGCTTTTCAAAAGAAGAGCACAAGAGTTTGAAAAAACTGGCAAAGCTTGTAAATTCACGTCTTACAGCATTGACAAAAGACCGAAGACAGACCCGACTTGATCTTACGGAGGCTACATTAAAACCGGCTCTTTCAGAGTTGTCTTCGTCATTAACATCAATTCGTAGTTTTATTACATCGTGCTATTCTGCTGAAACTTCTATTCGTACTTACCTCGATCATTCTAATCATTTGTTTTCGAACCAAACACAATATAGTGAGGCTATAAAACTTTCACTTAAAGCTGCAGCAATTGCCTATCAATGGCAGGAAGATCTTCTTCAGGAGATTGATTTCGCAGTTAGTGAT
>NZ_JBPCUJ010000158.1:0-2769 GCF_051011215.1 Lutimonas sp. | reverse complement strand
ACACCGAAATTCCAAAACAAATTATTGTTAGGATTGTGTAAGCTAGTATTTCCTTTGTTCTGTGCATTCTGTTGCTCAAATTGTAGCCAACGGATTGGGTATGAGCAGTAGCTCTCCCCTAATGTTGTTTTTATTGATTGGTTTGTAGTTTAGTATTCATTTTCGTTTCGGAGACGGATTGAAGCTATTGCTGATACCCGTTGTTAGCATACGTAATTCATTCTAATTTCAAATATTCTTTTCCGTTTTCAAGCACAAGTCTCTCAGATGTCAATTCATTTATTCCATTAAAAGTTTCTCCTAACATTTGGTGAAAAACAATTCCAAATTTTTCTTTATAATAAACTAATTCAGGTATTGGTTGGTCTGATGAGATTTCAGTAATACCATCAATAAGATACTTTTTCTCACGAGAATAAAACCCTTTTCCGTTTATGAAACTAAAAATAATCTCATAATAGTAATTAGCCTTTTTCTTCTTATTTCCTTCCACTTCAAATACGATTCCGTTTTCAACAATAATAATGCTTCTATTGCCATTTTTGGAACTTGTACCTACAGTATCTATCAAACTTCCATTTGCACTTTTGCCAAGATATTTCCATTTTCCATTCAATCTTTCTCCGATATTTTTCAAAGAGTCAGAATGTTTTTTTTGTAATTCTGAATCAAGTCTTATTGTTCCAAAATCTTGTGAATAAGATTGAGTTAAAAACAATGTCAATAGTATTAACAAAAATTTTGTTCTCATATGTATGCTAACGGTTTGGGTATGAGCAGTAGCTCACTCACGTTGGTTTGTTTTATTGATTATGTTTGTTCCTTGTTTCATTTTCCTTGCGAAGACGGATTGAAGCTATTGCTGATACCCGTTGTTGTAGTGCGTTTTATTTCTCCGCTACTTTATTTTTTTAAACTTCTGTCTATAATTAAACAAATTATTCTTTTCAGAGTCAAAATCCCTAATAACCAGTTCAGAAATGCTCAACTTTTCTATCACGTAGTTGCGATTTCCAAGGGTTAAAATTGAGTCATTCATAGTGAATTTAAAGGTTACTCCCCCGATCGATTCTGAACCCGTATAATCAGGTTTCAGTTCTATTATGAGATCATCACATGAGATTTCAGAAACCTCTCCACTGAAGAGATCCGTGCTTTTTGTGGTTCCGTCTTCAAGTTCTTTATGATAACACTCCCATCTCCCAAATAAGTCATTTGAATCATTTTGCACATTAAGAAAATATGCTAGAAAAAATATTGTGCTTAATACTAATGTTTTCATGGGATTTAATGCACTACAACGGTTTGGGTATGAGCAGTAGCTCTCCCCTAATGTAGGTTTTATTTTTTAAGTTCGTTTTAGTTTTCATTTTCCATTCGGAGACGGATTGAAGCTATTGCTTATACCCGTTGTTGCCCACTGTTTATTACCCAAGATAACCTTCAACCAAATAAACCACCGCATAAAGCCAACCAATATATAAAACAGAATAACTTATGGAATAAATCAAGGATAAACCGATTTTGCCTTCTGTCTCATTTGATTTACTAAAAACTAATTTAAGTGCTCTAAAAAACACCCAATAGAGCATCGCTATAAGGACCATTATTGAAAACCAAAATATTGCCTCTACTAGAAATAGTAAAACTATAAATAGTATTGTCATACCAATCCAAATAAGAATAGACATGATGACTCCTTCTATGCCATCACCTATATCCAGATCTGGAGTTTCCTCTGGGAATGGGCTTGCAACATCAAATATGGCTCCTCTGCGATATTTCTTAAAAACAGGATAATTATTTAGTAAATCAATTCCGTTGTACAGTCCATATGTCATAAACATGACTAGAGAAAGACCAATAATTGTTAATGAGTAATATGAATTTAACTCAATTGTTCTATCAAATTTTAAACCAGTTAGATATACTATTGAAATTGTTAGCCCAATAACAATTAAAGAGACAATGAATACAGATTTTGCTTTTAAATAAGTTTTTCTACTTTTCAATAATTTTGTTTAATAGTGGGCAACGGTGTGTGTATGAGCAGTAGCTCAAGAACGTTGGTTGGTTATATTTGTTAATTTTATTTTCAAATTCTAATTTTCCGCTCGGAGACGGATTGAAGCTATTGCTTATACACGTTGTTGGCGGTAGTTTAATTCAGCATAAAGAATCACCTTGAAGACTTTTCTTATCTCTCGCCCACCTTCAAACTTTGGATGCTCTAGCTCTTTGTTTTAACCCAATGAATAGGTATAATATTACACCTACAAAGTTGAGTAAAAGCACAATACCGACCCATAAGAGTTTTTCTTTTCTTTCTAACTTAGACATTAGAATATGGATTATTGCTATTGGAGCTAGAATTATCCATAATGCGATTAGAATTACAATCCATTGGTAGATGCTTATTCCCATTAATTACTTGTTTTGAATTTGGTTGTTTTAATTACCGCCAACGGTTTGGGTATGAGCAGTAGCTCCTCCACGTTAGTTGATTTATAGTTTTGGTTTGTTTTCTTCTTTAATTTTCCTTGCGAAGACGGATTAAAGCTATTGCTGATACCCGTTGTTGTAGCAAGTATTTTTACTTCAACGACCCGATTCGGGCTATTACTGAATTCTGTTTCAGAATCTGTTTTTCAGGAAATTTATAATTCAGTCTCCCTTTTAAGAAACTTTCGAATTGCATTGAGACTCCATTTTCATTTTCAATGACACACAGCTTATCACCTTTTTTCAGTTCTGCTCCAGTATCAACTA
>NZ_JBPCUJ010000157.1:0-23163 GCF_051011215.1 Lutimonas sp. | reverse complement strand
CTTACAGTTGCACTGGTAGAACAATATGATTTTGCTTCAGGCACAAGTTCTAAATCGACCAAGCTGATTCATGGCGGTCTGCGTTATTTAAAGCAGTTTGATTTTTGGCTGGTCAAGGAAGTGGGTTCTGAAAGGGCCATTATTCATGACTTAGCACCTCATTTAGTAGTGCCTGATAAAATGATTCTTCCCATCATAGAAAATGGTACCTATGGCTCATGGCTTACCTCCGTCGGACTCAAAATATATGATATTCTGGCCAATGTGGAAGGTGATGACCGGAGGCTGATGCTGGATAAAAAAACAACCCTGAAAAAAGAGCCTCTCCTACCCGAAGACATCTTAGAAGGAGCCGGTTTTTATGCAGAATACAGGACGGATGATGCTCGTTTAACTATAGAGGTATTAAAAACTGCTGTCAGACTCGGTGCTAAAGCAATCAATTACTGTGGCGTCAGCAAACTAGATTATACAGATGGATCCATTTCCGGAGCTACCGTAAAAGATGCGATCAGCGGAAAAACGCTTCATATCAAAGCCAGCTATGTGGTGAATGCCACAGGGCCCTGGGTGGATAGTGTAAGAGAAGAACTGGATCCTCAGGAGAATCGTTCAAAAAGATTGCAACTCACCAAAGGCGTACATATCGTTTTCCCTTTTGATAAATTACCTGTAAAACAATCGGTCTATTTTGACGTGCCGGATGGGAGAATGATTTTTGCCATTCCCAGGGGAAGAATTACCTATGTAGGAACTACTGACACCAAATTCGAAGCTCCTCCTGAAACCGTGGATGTTGAGCTCGTCGATGCTATATATCTCGTCAAGGCAGTGAACAATATGTTTCCTTCCATTGAGCTGAAAATCGACGATATTATTTCGAGTTGGGCCGGCTTACGGCCTCTTATTTATGAGGAAGGAAAATCAGCCGGTGAATTATCCAGAAAAGATGAAATATTTGAATCTGACTCAGGCTTGATTTCCATTGCAGGTGGTAAACTGACCGGTTATAGAAAAATGGCAGAACGTGTTGTTGACAGAGTTTCTAAACGAGCATCAAAGCAATACGAGATGGAGCTTAAAGAAGTACAAACAGAAAAACTGGACCTGACAGAAGATCCTTTTAAAAATCACAAAGCCGTCAAAGCCTATGTCAAAAAAATACTGCCTCACTGGAAAACTTATGCCTTTGATAAAACATCCGTAAGTTCGCTGGTGCATCGGTACGGTAGACAGACAGATATCGTATTGCAACTTTTTAAGAAATTCCCGAAAGAGGATCCTGAAATAAGACTGGCCAAAGCCGAACTTAAATTTGGTATTGAACATGAAATGATCTTAAAACCCCTGGATTTCTTTGAAAGAAGAAGTGGTCGGATTTTCTTTGACCCCGGAACATTACAACTTCTTAAAGAGCCTGTTTTACAGGAGTTTACGAATTATTTTAATTGGAATAAGGACCAGTATGAAAAAGAAAAAGAAGAACTGGACCGAGCCTTTAAGAAGATTATTGAATTCAAATAAAATGTATTACGATTGATTGTTGATTGTTGATTTAAGAAACAAATTAGTTTAGGATATCCGTCAGTTTTGCGAACTCTTTCTTAGCATCTTTATTCTCATAAAGAATACGATAAACTGAATCAATAATCGGTGTCTCGGCCTTATTTTTTACATTGATCTTATAGGCACTTTTAGTAGCGTAATAACCTTCAGCCACCATACTCATTTCAAACATGGCAGACTTCACAGTATAGCCCTTACCAATCATATTTCCAAACATTCTGTTTCTACTGAACACTGAATAACCGGTTACGAGCAAATCACCTAAATAAGCGGAATTATTAATATTTCGTTTCATCTTGTGTATCTTTTTGATAAAACGTTTCATTTCTCGGATCGCATTGGACATCAAAACCGCCTGAAAATTATCTCCATAGCCCAAACCATGGGCAATACCTGCCGCTATGGCAAAAATATTCTTCAACATTGCCGCATATTCCGTACCGATAATGTCATCAGAAATTTTTGTTTTAATATACCTTCCCGATACCTTTTCTGCCAAAATTCTGGCTTTGCTCTCATCCTGACAGGCAATGGTAAGGTAAGAGAGTCTTTCCATAGCAACCTCTTCAGCATGACATGGCCCTGTAATAACACCAATATTCTCAAAAGGTACTTTTAAAATATCATGAAAATGTTCTCCAACGATCAAACCTGATTCAGGGACAATGCCTTTGATGGCCGAAAAAATAACCTTCCCTTCCAGAGAAACCTTGATCTTGTCCAGCTCCGTCTGCAAAAAAGCCGAAGGCACTGCAAAAATCAGATAATCAGCATAGTCGATCATCTCATTGATATCCTCAGAAAAAAACAGCTTATTCGGATCAAAATACGCAGAACTCAAATAATTCGGATTGTGTTTGTTTATTTTGATATGCTCAATAATATAATGACTGCGCATGTACCAGCCTACTTCATTCAGGTTCTCACACAGCATCTTCACAATTGCGGTTGCCCAGCTACCTCCTCCTATTACTGCTACTTTCTGTTTTGATTGCATATATGATTGATATAGGCTCCAAAAGTAGTAAAATTTAAAGAACTGAGAAGGGTAGGTTTTGATTATTAAATTCTATAAATTTGTTATAAATTCAACCAAATATAGCTTGATTATGAGTGAGACGGATAAAAATAAAGACCTGAAGAATGACCTGAAGGAAGGGGCTAAAAAAATAAAGGATAAAGCCAAAGAAATTGCCAAAGACATTGACGAAAACACCCAGGATTTTCAAGAAGAAGCCAAGTCTACCGCCAACGAATTTACCGAGGGAGCCAAAGAGGTCTATGAACAATTTACCGCTGAAAAAAGTAACAAAAGGGTGGTTGCAGGGATCATCGCAATTTTGTTTGGCTCATTAGGTCTTCACAAATTCGTCCTCGGCTACCAAAAAGAAGGAATCATCATGCTGGTGGTAAGTTTTTTAAGTTTTGGAATCTTGGCAGGCCTTGTAGCACTGGTTGGAATCATTGAAGGAATTATTTATTTAACTAAATCTGATGAGGAGTTTTATCAAATTTATCAGGTGGGAAACAAACCTTGGTTTTAGATGGAAATAGTAGATGAATTTGGCAATAAATTGCCACCACAGCCAGAAAACAAAAGAGTACTAGCCGGCGTTCTGGGTATTTTGCTTGGAGTATTTGGCGTTCATAAATTTGTTTTGGGCTATCAAAATGAAGGGCTGACCATGCTCTTGATCTCTATCCTGACCTGTGGTATTGCTGCTGGGTTTGTGGCGCTGATCGGATTAATTGAAGGTATCGTCTATCTGACCAAATCCGACGAAGAATTCTATGAAATGTATCAGGAAAACAAAAAACCCTGGTTTTAATTTTCTGGATGATCCTGTTGTAATTTACGTTCCAGCTCTGCCTGGAATTCTTCCATAACGGGCTTAACCGTGCTTTCCGGCAAATCTGCAATTCGAATATACATCAGGCCGTCAACCGCATTGTTAAATTTGGGATCTACGTTAAATGCCACTAGTCGGGCATTTTGTTTTACGTATTTCTTCATGAGTACAGGCAACCTTAAATCACCTGGTTCGATTTCATCTATGATCTTGTCAAACTTGTTCATATCTGCCTGTGTGGTATCGAAAACAAAATCCTTATCAGCGTCATTCAATTTGACCTTATAGGCCTTTTTCGGATATACATATTGAGCTACAAAAGGATCATAATAATGAGATTTCATAAACTCGATCATCAGAGATTTTGAAAAATTGGAGAATTTGTTACTGATACTCACCCCACCCATCAGGTATTTGTATTCCGGATACCTCAGCGTTACATGCACGATACCCTTCCATAACAAAAACAAAGGCATGGGTTTTTGCTGATAGGATTTTACGATAAAAGCCCGGCCCATTTCTATGGTACTTTCCATCATATCGAAAAGTTCGGGTTCTATCTTAAAAAGTTCATTGACATAGAACCCTTCGATCCCATACTTCCCAAAAATATACTTGCCTAATCCCATTCTGTAGGCACCTACCAGCTGATGATTGGCCTCATCCCACAGGAATAAATGCTTGTAAAATTTATCAAATTTATCGAGGTCCAAAGACTTATTGGTGCCTTCTCCTACTTCTCTGAATGAAATTTCACGCAGTCGACCGATTTCTTTCAACGTATTTGGAATATCCTTGCTATTGGCCAGATAGATACGGTAGGTTTTACTTGTAAATACCAAAGCACCTTTCCCATCTAAAACCTGGAGTTCCTTTTTTATTAAATCAGTGCTGATAGGCTCGATAATTTCCTGGACTGACTTTGAAATTTTAAAGTTCTTGGTATTGATATAAGATGTGTTTTTCTCAAAAGGGTTGGCCAGCATATAGGTTTTCTTGCGCAGGTACTGATGAAAATCTTCCAGGCTTTTAAAGCTGTCCTGTTCCTTAATAGAGATCGGCTTCCCGATTCTTACCTTGATCAACCGTCTTTTCTGAGTAAGTAATTCCGAGGGTAGTTTGGCCGTTCGCAACGTGTCGCTCAAACTTGACAGCATGTAGAATAACTTACTGTTTTTCGCATGAAAATAGATCGGAATTACGGGTACATTTGCTTTTTTAATAATCTTTATGGCGCCTTCTTCCCATGGTTTGTCAACCACTAACTTTCCGTCCTTATAAGTTGACACTTCTCCTGCCGGAAAAATTCCTAAAGGATAGCCCTGATTCAAATGAAGTAAGGCATTTTTAATTCCTGTAAGACTTGATTTGGCATCCTTATGATCCTCAAAGGGATTCACGGGCATGACATACTTTTTTAAGGGTACAATACGATGCAATAAGAAATTGGCAATTATTTTATAATCAGGTCTTTTTTCTAAAATCAATTTGAGCAGCAAGATCCCATCGATGCCACCCAAAGGATGGTTTGATACCGTAATAAATGCGCCGTTCTTTGGAATTCTGGCCAAATCTTCATCGGGTATTTCAAATTCAATTTGAAAATCTTTGAGCACCCCATCCAGAAATTCAAGGTCCTCTTTGTGCATATGTCTTTCATAAACCCTGTTCAGTTCGGACAACCTCAAGGTCTTCAAAAGCATCCAGCCGCAGAATGTACCCATCCACCCGAATTTATCGAGTTGAATGGCCTTTGCGATTTCCTTTGAATTTACCAGACTCATCTAACTATTTGACTTTTACGATCATTTGCACAGTTTCCCTGCTTCTTTGTTTCAACAAAACTTCTTTATCGACCTCCAGGGCCTCCATCACCTCCTCATTAAAATGTCTGATGGTATACAAACTGACATTTTCATTGTATTTCACCTTATAATTAGGTTGAAGCTTTGCCAATAACTGCTTAAAATTATTAAAATTATCTTCAATACACAGTGAAAAACTAATGGCAGAGTTCTGAATCATATTCACCTTTACCTTAAAGTCATGAAGATATTTAAAAATTTCGCTGATATCCTGCTCCATCACAAAATGAAATTCTTTGTCAGAAACAGAAATCAAAATCTGATTTTTCTTCAGGATAAAACAAGGGATTTCAGGCACGATCTCCAATTCACTGCCCACATAGGTTCCTTTATTTTCAGGAGCTAAAAAAGACCTGACTCGCAATGGAATTCCCTTTCTTTGCAAGGGCTGTAATGTTTTGGGATGGATTACTGAGGCTCCGTAAAAAGCCATTTCTATCGCTTCTTTATACGATATTTCTTCGATCAGGGTTGTTTGTTCGAACTCTCGTGGATCTGCATTTAACACCCCAGGTACATCTTTAAATATAGAAACCTCCTTGGCGTCTAAGCAATAGGCAAAAATCCCTGCGGTATAATCTGAGCCCTCCCGACCTAAAGTGGTGGTTTCACCTTCCTTATTCTTACCGATAAAACCTTGAGTTATGGTAACGGACGAAGTATCTACATGCTGAGCAACGGCCTTCGACGTCAGTTCCCAGTCTACTTTGGCACGTCTGTAATCACTATCTGTTTTAATGCATTCGCGCACATCCAACCAATTATTTTCCATCCCCGTCTCCTTCAGATAAGCGCTGCAAATTCTTGTGGAAAGAAACTCAGCTCTGCTGACAACCTGATCATAGACATAATCATAATCCCCTTGCTGGTTATTCTCAAAAAAGTCGCTTATTTCGCTAAATATCCTTTCAACTTGCTGCACAATATCCTTAGGGTCATCAAAAACAAGTTCATCTATAATTGAAAAATGAAATGATTTGGCACTGGCCAGTAACGCATCCAGATTACCTTCTTTTTCCACATAAGACTTCACGATCACTTCAAATGCATTGGTCATTTTTCCCATGGCCGAGATGACAATCAACACTTCTTTCTGATCCAATTTCTTGAGGGTGGCAACAAAATTTTTAACACCTTTCGCATCTTTAACAGAAGCTCCCCCAAATTTAAATATCTCCATGCCTACCTATTATAAAAACTTTTGTTTAATCTTTAGACACATATTTGTGTAAAGAGTCTTCATTCATGTGCACTACTTGCCAGCCGTCAAGAATTTTGGCTCCTGTAGACAGGTAAAAATCAACGGCCACTTTGTTCCAATCCAGCACCTCCCAAGATACTCTTTTTAATTGTTGACCATGCGCATAGGAAAGTACTTTCGTATAAAGCGCCTTTCCTATTCCCTCACCTCTACACTCTTTTTTCACAATCAGGTCTTCCAAATGAATCGAGCGCCCTTTCCAGGTAGAATATCTTTCATAGAAAAGGGCCATTCCTACAATTTGATCGTTTTTTTCAGCTACAAAAACTTTAAACAAGGGATGTTCTCCAAACCCATCTCTTTCCAACTCTTTCACGCTTATTTCAACGGCATTTTCCTCCTTCTCAAAATGAGCTAATTCCTGAATTAGTGCCAATATTTCTGGCATATCAGATTTTTCACCCCTTCTCAATATTATCTTCATTTTTTCGTTTTAAAGTATACAAAAATAACCATATTTGCATACGAATCCCCTAAACTCAAATAAAATGCACAAACCAAAAACCTTAGGAGAGTATATCATTGAAAATCAGAATGATTTTCAATATTCATCCGGAGAATTATCACGTCTTTTAAGCTCGATCAAACTTGCGAGCAAAGTTGTTAATCATGAAGTAAACAAAGCAGGATTGGTTGATATTCTGGGCGCTGCCGGGGATACCAATATTCAAGGTGAAGACCAGCAAAAATTAGATGTTTATGCCAATGATGTTTTTATGAAAACATTAATAAACAGAGAAATTGTTTGCGGGATCGCCAGTGAAGAAGAAGATGATTTTGTAATTATTGAAGGGAAAAATCGCTCTCATGACAACAAATACGTTGTGCTGATCGATCCTCTGGACGGTTCCTCCAATATTGATGTAAACGTCTCTGTGGGTACTATTTTTTCAATTTACAGAAGGGTAACTCCAATCGGAACTCCGGTAACAAGCGAGGACTTTTTACAACCTGGTAATTTACAGGTTGCCGCTGGTTATGTGGTCTACGGAACCTCTACCATGATTGTGTATTCAACTGGTTTTGGTGTGAATGGATTCACATTAAACCCGGCGATGGGAACCTATTATTTGTCACACCCAAACATGAAATTCCCGGATGACGGAAATATCTACTCCATCAATGAAGGATATTATGTGCATTTTCCACAAGGAGTAAAAGACTATCTAAAATATTGTCAGGAAGAAGAAGATAACAGGCCTTATTCCGCACGCTATATCGGCTCCTTAGTGTCTGATTTTCATCGAAATATGATCAAAGGCGGTATTTATATGTATCCAACCAGTTCCAAATCACCACAGGGTAAACTTCGCTTACTTTATGAATGTAATCCCATTGCATTCTTGGCCGAGCAAGCCGGAGGAAAAGCCACAGACGGATACAAACGAATTCTTGAAATCAAGCCAAAAGAACTGCATCAGCGGGTTCCTATTTTTGTAGGAAGTAAAGTGATGGTTAACAAATTGGAAGAATTTATGGCAAAGTATCCTGAGAGTGCTGACTACTAGATTCGATTTGAGATTGAAGATTGGAGATTGGAGATTTGACCTGCCTGACGGCAGGCAGGGTTTGAGGTATCCTCTGCAGACTAGGTCTTTAAGAATAAAACTAGCAAAATTAAAAAAGTTTTGAGCTCTGTCTTTGGATTAAAATCCATCACCAATCTATAAAAGAATTTATCAGCTGATTTTGAAAAAAAACTTCAAAAATCATCAATCTCCAATCTCCAATCTCCAATCTACAATCATTTAATTCTCTTTTAATTATATTATTATCCCTGTCTGCGCGGATTAATTATATTTGCAAAAAACATATTGATTCTTGGGGACAATAAAAATAAGTAATATCAGAGTTTATGCCTATCACGGCTGCCTGGTAGAAGAGGGTAAAATAGGGTCTGATTACAGAATTGATCTGGCGGTAAAAGCCAATCTTAAACCATCTGCAAAATCTGATCAGTTAGCGGACACAGTCGATTATGTGCATCTCAATAAGATTGTTAAAGAAGAAATGGCGGTGCGTACCAAACTTCTCGAAACAGTTGCAGATTTAATCCTTGACCGTATCCTTCTTGAAATCCCTCTCGTGAATCATGCTGAAATTCAAGTCTCAAAATTAAATCCTCCCATTGGAGGTAATGTTGAGATGGTTACCATCATTATGGAAAGAGAAAGGTAAACTCTTTAAAAAATCACCGAATAAAATATTCAATATCATGTCATATCAGTTTACAATAATAGTTCCTGTTTATAATGAAAAAGATGGTCTGGAAAGACTCTTTGAGAAGCTGGAAGACTATCTAAAAATCGCATCGAGAAAAACGAATGTCATTTTGGTAGATGATGGTTCTGCGGACGGAAGCAGAGAGCTCATTAAAACCTATTGTAAAAACCATGCGGACTTTGAGTATATCTTGTTCAAAAAGAATTCCGGCAAAGGCGCCGCCTTAAAAGCTGGTTTTGAAGCCACAAAGGCACCGGTACTTGGCTATATAGATGCCGATCTGCAAACCTACCCTGAAGATTTTGAATTGCTACTGGAACATATAGAAGATCATGCGCTTGTAACAGGCAGACGTGTAACAAGACAAGATTCTGCGGTGAAAAGATTTTCTTCGAAATTTGGAAACTCAGTGAGGAGGCTATTCACCAAAGATGATATGAATGACACCGGTTGCCCTTTGAAAATCATAAAAACCGATTACGCTAAAAAAATCCCCCTATTTGCCGGACTTCAACGTTTTTTGCCAGCTATGATTCTGTTACAGGATGGGAAAATCAAGGAAATTCCCATTAATCATTATCCTAGAATCGTAGGAGAATCAAAATACGGTTTTAACAATCGGTTTATAGGCCCGTTGCTGGATTGCTTTGCTTATGTCTGGATGAAAAAGACGTATATCAAGTATGAAATCCAAGAAAAAGGCTAATGAATGATTGGTTGATATACTCCGTTGGCTTTCTTTCGCAAATCTTATTTTCCTCGAGAATCTTAATTCAATGGGTAAAATCGGAGAAATCAAAAAAAGTTGTTACCCCTTTAATGTTTTGGCAATTAAGCCTTCTTGCCTCTTTTTTACTGTTTATTTATGGATGGCTTCGAAATGATTTTGCGATTATGCTGGGTCAGGTAATTACCTATTTCATCTACATCCGAAACCTCCAACTTGAAAATTATTGGACCAAACTTCCCAAAATTCTTCGTGTGACCTTATTTCTGGTTCCGGTAGCAATTGTCATCTACGGCTTTAATAACAATGTGGTAAACATTGACTTACTCTTAAAGAATGAAGACATTCCAATATGGTTGGTCATATTAGGAAGTATCGCCCAGATTGTTTTTACAGGTAGGTTTGTTTATCAATGGATCTATTCCGAAAAGAAAAAATCATCCAGCCTTCCTTTAGGCTTTTGGGTTTTAAGTCTTTCAGGATCTTCTCTTGTTATTATTTATGCGATCCTAAGAGAGGATCCCGTGTTATTGGTAGGACATGTTTTTGGTTTTTTTGTATATATTCGTAACATCCACTTATTGAATAAATCTCGAAAATGAATACCAAATCATTTCTTTTAATTCTTGTTTTAGTTTGTCTGGCAATTTTTTTTCCTCATTTGAAAGTAGCCGAAGTCAATATCATGGAAGCGCGAAATTTTATCTCAGCCAGAGAAATGCTGCTCTATGACAATTGGTTTCACACCACTATGAATTTATTGCCTCGATACGAAAAACCACCGCTTCCCACCTGGCTGACTGCGGCATCGGCCTCCGTTTTTGGTCTTGACAATTTATTCGGACTAAGACTGCCGGCGGCTCTTTCTTCGGTTTTTCTGGTGTTGACTTTCTTTTACTTTGGCATTAAAATATTCCTTGATGCCAAGCAGTCGTTTATTGCCTCTCTTATTCTGGCGACCTCCTTTTATATAGTTTTCTCAGGTAGAAACGGGCAATGGGATATATTTACGCATGCATTTATGCTCTTTGCCATCTATCAATTTTTGAAGGTTTTTAATGCTGAAGGAAATAATTGGAAACAATGGATACTCATAGGCTTGTTCCTGGGGTTTTCATCCATGAGCAAGGGTCCGGTTTCATTTTTTGCGCTGTTGCTTCCATTTCTGATTTCCTATGGTATCGTGTATAAATACAAAGGATTTAAACCAAAAACCCTGCCCGTTGTATCGAGTATTGTTATTTTTATTTTGGTAGGCCTTACCTGGGGGATGTATATTTATTTCACCGATACGGCCACTGCAGAATATATTGCCAATAAGGAAACGGCCTCCTGGTCGAATCGGGAAGTGAAACCTTTTTATCACTATTGGAGCTTTTTTACACAGTCAGGCATTTGGACATTTTTCGCCTTCATCGCATTGCTCTATCCTTTTATGATTAAACGTGTGGAGAACAAAAAAGCCTATCGATTCAGTCTCTTCTGGACCTTATCAGCCGTTGTTTTACTTTCAATGGTGCCTGAAAAGAAGGAACGGTATTTATTACCTGTATTGATTCCATTAGCAATGAATACAAGTTTTTACATCAATTATTTGATTAAAAATGTTCCATCCCTGACCAAGGTTGACAAAGGCATCAGCAATTTTGGTTTTGGACTTATCGGTCTTATTGGACTTGCCTTTCCGTTTGTTGTTTATTTCATTATGGGTGGCGACCTGGATGGGTATTGGACGTCTTTTTTCCTGAGTTCCATAAGTTTGTTCAGCCTGGGGATTCTTATGTTCTATTGGTTGTTTAAAAAAGCCTATGAAAAGAATTTTTATGGAGTCATTCTGTTTATCTGCAGCATTATTCTTTTTGCTTTTCCAATGGCTGGCTTGCTGTTCGATAATGATGCGTATTCAAATATCAGTACATTAAGAGATCGTGAAGAATTAAAAGAGCTGAAAATATGTACCAGCGAAGTTCCTCTGGCGTTCCCCCCTGAATATTTATATCATTTTGCTGAGCCTGTTTACCATATAAAAACATTAGATGAATTGGCAGGAACAGAAACGTTCGGCTTACTGGTGCATGACAGCATACCAGCATATATTTTGAATGAATACAACGCTGATTTCAACCAACGATTTGATCTGAATCTACGCAAAAGAAAGGAAGGCAAACGCAATAACAGAAAAGTAATGAAACTCTATGTTTTAGAAAAAAAGGAATAAGCCTTGATTTTTAATTGATATCATTAAATTTTTATTTAAATTTGCATCCGTTTTTGGCGTCATGGCCGAGTGGCTAGGCAGGGCTCTGCAAAAGCTCGTACAGCGGTTCGAATCCGCTTGACGCCTCTTAAAAACCTCATTTTCACAGCAGTTGAAGATGAGGTTTTTTGTTTTAATTAACAATGTTTTACGCTAAATTTTGCATATTTGCAAGTCTTATAAATTGCACATGCAAATTTACCCGATTGAAACTGGAAATTTTAAGTTAGATGGCGGTGCCATGTTTGGTGTAGTTCCGAAAGTAATATGGCAAAAAACCAATCCGGCAGATGCCAATAACCTTATTGATATGAGCCTGAGATGCATGCTCATTGAAGATGGTGATCGCTTGATTTTAATCGACAATGGAACAGGGCAAAAACAAAGTGAAAAATTCTTTGGGTATTATTTTCCATTTGGGGATGCCACTTTGGACAGCTCCTTAAAAAAGTATGGCTTTCACAGGGATGACATTACAGATGTTTTTTTAACTCACTTGCATTTTGATCACTGTGGCGGAAGCATCCAGTGGAACGCATCAAGAACTGGCTATGAACCAGCTTTTAAAAATGCGAGGTTCTGGTCAAATGAGAATCACTGGAACTGGGCAACAAAACCAAATCCCAGAGAAAAAGCATCCTTCTTAAAAGAAAATATCAACCCCATAGAAGCAAGTGGCCAATTAAATTATGTGGACCTGCCTGAGAATGACATGTTAAAGAATAGTCCGCTTGGCTTTGATATTCTTTTCGCTGATGGTCATACAGAAAAACAAATGATCCCTCACCTGGAATACCAAGGTAAAACCTTAATTTTTATGGCAGATCTGTTGCCAACAGTTGGTCATATCCCATTGCCTTATGTAATGAGTTATGACGTAAGACCTCTGCTAACAATGGGTGAAAAACAGCGATTTTTAAATAATGCTGCAGATAAAGGTCATTATCTTTTTCTGGAGCACGATGCACAGCATGAAGTTTGTACCGTAAAACACACCGAAAAAGGAGTCCGGCTGGATCAGACTTTTCGTTTCGATGATATATTTAATAGTTAATAACCAAAAAACAAGTAATGAAGAATAAATTAATGTTTGGCTTGGGTTTAGCCGTCGTTCTTTCTGGATGTAGTTCGACTAAAAGCCTGCATGATGTAGCTGTTCCTGAAGGATCAACTACTGCTGTGAATATGGTTGCCAAAAAAGGCACGATGAGTGAAGATGAAGTAAGAGCATGGCCACACGCTGATATCATGCAAGATTCTATTCCTGGAATGAGTATTGATAAAGCCTATGAATTTTTGGCGGACAAAAAAGGAACAACCGTGATTCTTGGTGTGATCGATTCTGGAATTGACCGTGAACATGAAGATTTAAAAGACAATGTTTGGACCAATACAGATGAAATCGCCGGCAACGGTAAAGACGATGATGAAAATGGGTATGTAGATGATATTCATGGTTGGAATTTTTTAGGTGGTGAAGGCACTGCTACTCCGGAACAATTGGAGGTTACAAGAATTTATAAGCGATTGGACCCGAAGTATAACGGAACCTCTATGTCTGATTTTAATCCATCGGAAAAAGATGGCTACAACTATTATCAGAAAGTAAAAAAAGACTACGAAAAAAGAATCAAAGGTGTTAATGAAAAAGTCGAGGAATCGAATAAAAATTATGAATACCTGCAAAAATTGTCTTTGTACATAAAAGATGCGCATGAAGCGGCTTCAGCCAAGCTGGGTAAAAGTGATTATGATCTTGCCGAATTAAAAACGTTGGATGAATTTGAAGGTACACAGGTATTGATTAAAATTCTTGAGACCGGTGAGAACCCGGATATCGTTCTAAAACAGATCGAAGCTGAGATGGATTATGAACAAAGAAAATTAGCTTACTATTCTCCTCAGACAGAAACCATGTACAATCTGAATTTCAATGGTAGAACAACAGGAGATAATGCCTATGATATTGAAGATGTTCCTTATGGAAATGCTTTTACCATAGGATCTGTTGAAGATGAAATGCACGGTACGCATGTAACTGGAATTGCGATGGCAACCAGAGACAATGGCAAAGGAATGAATGGGGTTGCACAAAATGTAAAACTCTTATCTGTAAGAGCTGTCCCAGATGGTGATGAGTATGATAAGGATGTAGCGCTTGCCATCAAATATGCCGTAGACAATGGAGCAAAGGTGATCAACATGAGCTTTGGAAAAAGCTATTCACCCAATGCGGAGTGGGTATATGATGCCATCAAATATGCGGCAAGCAAGGATGTATTATTAGTTCATGCAGCAGGAAATGATCACAAAAACATTGACAAAAGCGATAATTTTCCAACAGATGCCCCGGATAAAGTAAAAGAGATTGCCGACAATGTAATTACCATCGGTTCTATGACCAGAAATTATAATGAAGACCTTGTTTCTACTTTTTCTAACTACGGAAAACTGAATGTTGATCTCTTCGCCCCAGGTTCTGAAATTTACTCAACCGTGCCCAACAATGAATACGAGTCTATTCAAGGGACTTCTATGGCAGCTCCGGCTGTGGCGGGAGTAGCTATCTTGATCAGATCTTACTATCCTGAACTTTCTGCAAGTCAGGTAAAGCATATTTTAATGAATTCAGGTATCAAAGTTGATCTTGAGGTGAAATTACCAGGAGGAGATGGTAAAACAGTTCCCTTTAGTGATCTTTCAGTTTCAGGAAGAGTATTAAACGCTTATAATGCCTTAAAAATGGCTGATAGCATGGTCAACTAAATGACTTTTGAAAACAGATTCAAGCTACAAAGGAGTACTATTCTTTTGTAGCTTTCTTTTAATATTTAGAACACAATGAAAAGAAATTTTACATTAATTGCATTCACTATCCTGTGTCTGCATGTATTCGGACAACAAAAAACCTATTGGCAGCAACATGTGGATTACACCATGGATATTGATGTCGATGCCGAAAATTATCAATACAAGGGAAAGCAAAAACTTGTCTATACCAATAATTCTCCTGACGAATTAAACCAGGTTTTTTACCACCTTCAATTCAATGCTTTTCAACCTGGAAGTGACATGGATATCAGACTGCAGCATATTGCAGATCCTGATGGGAGAATGTCGGAAAACAAGGGTACGAAAGAAAATCCTGAATATGAAAGTCGCATCGCCAAATTGAAAGAAAATGAAATTGGTTATCAGAAAGTACACTCTTTAAAGCAAGATGGAAAAGAGGTAAGCTACGAGGTGATTGGAACCATCATGAAAGTTACCTTGAATACACCCATTGCTTCTGGTAAAAAATCTACCTTCGAAATGGAATTTGAAGCACAGGTTCCCGTACATATTCGTCGTGCCGGAAGAAACAATAATGATGGCGTAGCCTTATCGATGGCACAATGGTATCCAAAGTTAGCTGAATACGATTTTGAAGGCTGGCATGCCAATTCATACATCGCCAGAGAATTTCACGGCGTATGGGGAGATTTTGATGTCACCATCCATATTGACAAGGACTACACTATAGGAGGATCAGGATATTTGCAAAATCCACAGGAAATTGGTCATGGTTATGAAGACCCTGATAAAAAACTGAACCTTCCAAAAGGAGATAAATTGAGCTGGCACTTTATTGCGCCCAATGTACATGATTTTACCTGGGCAGCCGATCCTGATTATATTCATGAAAAGGTTATGGGTGAAAATGAGGTAGAGCTCCACTTTTTCTATAAAAATGACAATCAGGAAGTAATTGACAACTGGAAGCAACTACCTGAAAAAACACAGGAAATACTTGCCTATTTTAATAAACACATCGGGCCTTACCCTTACAAACAATATTCTGTTATTCAAGGTGGCGATGGTGGTATGGAATATGCCATGTGTACCTTGATCGCAGGTGGTAAAAAACTATCCTCCCTGATTGGAACCACAGCGCACGAATTAGCGCATTCCTGGTTTCAGTTTGTATTGGCCACCAACGAAACAAAACACGAGTGGATGGATGAAGGATTTACGTCTTACATTTCATCAGCCGTCATGAATGAAGTAATGGATCAAAAGAAAGAATTACCGAATGCAAGTGCCTACAATGGGTATTTTTACCTGGTAAAAAGTGGCAAGCAGGAACCCTTAACAAGTTTCGCCGATCGATACGACTCTAATTTGGCTCACGGGATTTCTGCCTATAGCAAAGGAAGTATTTTCTTATCTCAATTGGGATATATTATTGGCAAAGAAAACCTGGACCAGACCATCTTAAAATATTATGATGAATTTAAGTTTACCCACCCAACTCCTAATGATATTAAAAGGACGGCAGAAAAGGTATCAGGACTTCAATTAGAATGGTACTTAAACTATTGGATCAGTACCACCAGAGTTATTGACTATGCGGTGACATCCATAGAGGATCAAAAGATACGCCTTGAAAACAAAGGATCTATGCCAATGCCGTTGGATCTGTTAGTGACTTATGAAGATGGGACAACAGAAGCCTTCAACATTCCTTTGACCATGATGTATGGTCATAAGCCGACGGAATCTAAGGTCTTAGATGCATGGTCATGGGTGAGTCCCGGTTACCAGATCAATACTGAAAAGAAAGTGAAAAGGGTTCAGATCGATCCTAAAAATCTAATGGCGGATATTGATCGTGAAAACAATCAAATGAGCAACTAAAAATGCTTCTTTATAAAACAAAAAACCCGATCATATGATCGGTTTTTTATTTTTATTACACTACTGATTATTTCAGTGTTTTCTTCACTTCTACTTCCTGATATGCTTCGATCACATCATTCACCTGAATGTCATTGTAATTCTTCACCTGCATACCACAATCATATCCTTTGGAAACTTCCTTCACATCATCCTTAAATCGCTTCAATGAAGTTAATTCACCTGTAAAAATAACCACGTTATCTCTGATCAATCTGATTTTCGAACTTCTGAATATCTTACCATCAAGAACCATACAACCTGCAATGGTTCCGACTTTAGAAATTTTATAGGTTTCTCTGATTTCAGCATTACCCGTAATTTCCTCAACGATATCCGGCGATAACATTCCTTCCATGGCATCTTTCACTTCGTCAATTACCTTGTAAATAATCGAGTAGTTTCTGATGTCAATTTCTTCCTTCTCTGCAATCTGTCTTGCACTTGCAGAAGGTCTCACATTAAATCCGATAATAATTGCCTCAGAAGCAGATGCCAATAGTACATCTGACTCTGTAATCGCTCCTACACCTTTGTGAATGATGTTTACCTGAATCTCTTCAGTTGACAATTTCTGTAAAGAATCTGTAAGCGCCTCAACAGAACCATCCACATCACCTTTTAAAATAATGTTCAATTCTTTAAAGCCACCCAACGCAATTCTTCTTCCAATTTCATCAAGAGTAATATGACGCTGTGTTCTAACAGACTGCTCACGACTCAATTGTGAACGTTTTGCAGCTATTTGTTTCGCCTCACGTTCATCTTCATAAACTTTGAAGTTATCACCCGCCTGAGGTGCTCCGTCGAGCCCTAAAATAGAAACCGGTCTTGAAGGACCTGCCTCTTTTATATTGTTCCCTCTTTCATCCTGTAAGGCTTTTACTTTACCGGAATGATGTCCTGCCAGGATATAATCACCCACTTTTAGAGTTCCTCCATCCACAAGTACCGTGGCAACATATCCTTTTCCTTTGTCAAGAAAAGCTTCTACCACAGAACCGTTTGCAATTTTATTAGGGTTTGCTTTTAATTCTAATATTTCAGCTTCCAATAGAATTTTTTCAAGTAATTCCTGGATACCAGTACCCTTTAAAGCAGATACATCATGAGATTGAATCTTTCCTCCCCAGTCTTCTACCAAAAGGTTCATTTGAGCCAATTCTTCCTTCACTTTGTCGGGATTCGCATCTGGCTTATCAATCTTGTTAATGGCAAATACGATAGGCACACCCGCAGCCTGCGCGTGACTAATTGCTTCTTTCGTCTGAGGCATAATAGCATCATCCGCAGAAATAACAATCACTGCAATATCAGTAACCTGAGTACCACGCGCCCTCATCGCCGTAAATGCTTCGTGACCTGGTGTATCTAAGAAAGTAATTTTCTGTCCGTCTTCCAGTTCCACTGCATAAGCTCCGATATGCTGTGTAATTCCACCGGATTCCCCGGCAATTACATTGGCTTTTCTAATATAATCCAACAAGGATGTTTTACCGTGATCAACGTGACCCATGACCGTAACAATTGGTGCTCTTGGTTTAAGATCTTCCGGCTTATCAACTTCTTCCTCAACGGTTTCTTCAACCTCTGCACCTACAAAGTCAACTTTATATCCAAATTCTTCTGCAACAATTGTCAGCGTTTCAGCATCTAAACGCTGATTCATAGAAATCATCATTCCTAACGACATACAAGCTGAAATAACTTCTGTCACAGAAACATTCATCATCGTTGCCACTTCATTCGCCGTAACAAATTCAGTAACCTTAACAACTTTACTTTCTGCTTCCTGTTGCTCAATATCTTTCTCAACCTGCTGACGGTGAAGGTTTCTTTTCTCTCTTCTGTATTTGGCCCCTTTTCCTTTTTTGGATTTCCCTTGAAGTTTTTCAAGTGTTTCTCTCACCTGTTTTTGTACTTCTTCCGGAGAAGGCTCTTCTTTTACTATCGGTTTTCTTCCCGAATGAGGTCCTCTCTGACCACCTTTGTTTCCACCTCCTCTTGATTGACCAAAGTCAGTTCTAGGAACATGAATTCTCTTTCTTTTCTTTTTAGCCTTATTCGCATCTGCCCCGGCATCTTTTTTCGCTTCAACCGGCTTTTTCTTTGGTCTTTCAAATTTTGAAAGATCAATTGTTTCTCCGGTTTTCTTAGGTCCGGATAATTTTTGGTATTCGGTTTTTAAGGTTTGGGTATTTTCTGCAGCAGGTGCCTCCTCAGCAGCTTTTGTCTCAGAAACTTCTTCTTTTGGCTGAGCAGCTTCAGTCTTAGGAGTTTCGGCTGGTGCAGGGGCAGCAGCTTCTACTTCTTTCTTTTTTGCAGCAGGTTTTTCTTTTGATACAACATCAATTTTCCCTACTTGCTTCAGACCTTTTAATTTTTTGGCTCCTTTAATCACTTCCTCAGTCACTTCCTTTGTCTCAGGCTCAGGAGCAACTTCTTCTGCTACTTCTTCTTTGGCAGCTGGTTTTGGGTCTATTTCTATTTTCCCAACCATTTTTGGACCACTGATCTTTTCAGATTCGGTTTTAAAGATCTCTGCCTTCCTGGCTTCGTCTTCTAGTCGTTTCTTTTCAGCTTCCATTTCTAAAGCCAAACGAATTTCTTCCTTCTCTTTACGCTTTTCTTCGCCAATCTCTTTAGAGGCTACTTTTTTACTCTTATCCGTCTGGAATTCATCCGACAGGATCATATAAACATCCTGAGAGATCTTGGCCGTTGGCCTATGATCAATGTCTATGCCTTTGTTAGCAAGAAACTCAACAGCTCTGTCAAGAGAGATGTTTAATTCTCGTAACACTTTGTTAAATCGTTGTGGCTTATAATCTGTCATATATTAATTTAAAATGAACCTGTCTATTTTCTATTGCAAAATAAAAAATATTATGATTCGAATTCTTCTTTTAAAATTCTTTGTACTTCAAGAATTGTTTCTTCCTCTAAGTCTGTTCTTTTAACCAGTTCACTCAGATCGAGATCTAATACACTTCTTGCTGTATCAAGACCAATGTTTTTAAATTCATTGATCACCCATTCTTCTATTTCGTCAGAGAATTCTAACAACTCTACATCATCTTCCACACCTTCTCTCTGAACATCGATTTCGTACCCTGTCAGCTGACTTGCCAATCGGATATTTACACCGCCTTTTCCAATTGCTTTTGAAACTTCTTCTGGTTTAAGAAACACATCAACTCTCGGTTTATCTTCTCCCTCAGCTTCGTGTATCTTTAAAGATACTACTTTTGCCGGGCTCAAAGCTCTCTTTATAAATTGTTCGTCAATTTTAGTAAAATTAACTACATCGATATTTTCATTACCAAGCTCTCTTACTATTCCGTGAATTCTGGATCCTTTCATACCCACACAGGCACCAACCGGATCAATTCTGTCATCATAAGAATCAACTGCGATTTTCGCCTTTTCACCTGGAATTCTGGCTACACGTTCTATAGTGATCAAACCATCGAATACTTCAGGAATTTCCTGCTCAAACAGTTTTACCAAAAATTCAGGAGCCGTTCTAGACAAAACAATTGAAGGCTTGTTACCTCTTAACTCAACATTCTTGATGATTCCTCTTACAGACTCTCCTTTTCTGAAAAAATCTGAACGAATTTGCTCACTTTTTGGCAATACCAGCTCATTTCCATTGTCATCCAGTAAAATAACCGCGTTATGTCTTACGTGATGTACTTCAGCAGAATACAACTCTCCTTCAAGCTCTTTGTAATGCTTGAATATATTTGTGTTATCGTGCTCGTGAATTTTTGATATCAAATTCTGGCGTAAGGCCAAAATAGACCTTCTTCCAAGATCAATCAATTTCACCTCTTCAGAAACCTCTTCTCCTACCTCAAAATCAGGCTCAATTTTTTGTGCTTCATCCAAAGAAATTTCTTCATTGTCATCTTCCACTTCACCATTTTCAACAACGATACGGTTTCTCCAGATTTCAAGGTCACCTTTATCAGGGTTGATAATAATATCAAAATTTTCATCAGAACCGAACTTTCTTTTCAAGGCTGATCTAAATACTTCTTCAAGTATAGCCATCAACGTTACCCTATCAATACTTTTTTCATCTTTGAACTCCGAAAACGATTCAATTAATGCGATATTTTCCATTACACTCTTATTAAAAAATAATCTTCACTTTAGCTTCTTTTATTTCACTCAATGGAATAGTTTGTTGCTTTTCCACTGTTATTTTTCCTTTACCAATTGGTTTGGGTTCACGGCTCTTCCAAAACAAGGTGATCCCTTCATCCGACACATCAATCAGTTTCCCTTCAAAACGCTCCTCTTCAGTTTTCACTTTCAAGGTTCTGTCAATGTTTTTGTTATACTGTCTTTTGTCGATAATGGGATCTGTAATATTCGGGGTAGTAACCTCCAGCGAGAAATCCTCACTTTCACGATCTAAATTATGTTCCACGGCCCTGCTAATTCTGATGCATTCACTCAAGGGAACACCGGCATCTCCATCGACAATTACTTTTATACTGCCATCACCTCCGAAATTCAAATCTATAAGAAAAAGCGCTTCATTTTCTGCAAGGGCATCATCCACCAACTTCTTTACTTTATTCTGATCCATGTGGCTTGTATAAAAAGAGGGGACTATCTGTCCCCTCCAACTCAAATTCATTGTAAATTTCGCTGCAAATATAGCAATTCCTATGATACTGACAAAAATCATAGGCCTAATAGATGAAATTTTATTAACTTTATAATATCAATCAAAAATAATATGTTATGAAACGAATATTGGTCCCAGTAGATTTTTCTCCAGAAGCCGAAAGCGCAGCCAGAGTTGCAGCGAGTATAGCACGTAAAACCGGTAGTGAAATTTTCCTAGTTCATATGCTAGAACTGCCTGTTACTACAATAGATCCCGCAGAAATGAACACCATCAGCAGTGAGCCACAAATTATCTATTTTATGAAACTCGCTCATGAGAAATTTGACAAATTTAAAAGCCTGCCTTTCTTTGATGGCTTAAGAGTCATTGAAAGCATTCAATTTCAACACGCTTTTTCAGGTATTATTAATGAAAGTGAAAAGAACAATATCGATCTGATAGTCATGGGATCTCAGGGAGCTTCCGGATTGCAGGAAATGTTCATCGGATCAAATACCGAAAAAGTAGTGAGGCGTTCGAAAGTGCCTGTTTTAGTCATAAAAAAAGGTGGAGAAAAATTCGATGTCAAAAATTTTATTTTTGCCTCTGACTTCAACAAAGAAAGCAAGTCTACTTTCCATCGTGTAGTCGATTTTGCCAATTTATTTGATGCCAAAATTCATCTTTTATACATCAATACGATTCACAACTTCAATACAACCAAGAATATTGAAAAACGAATCACCGAATTTATGGATGATTTTGACTTTTCAAATTATACCACAAACATCTATAATGATATTTCCATTGAAAAGGGCATTCTGAGTTTTGCACGGGATATTGATGCTGATCTTATTGCATTGAATACGCATGGCAGAAGTGGTTTGTCTCAATTATTTAATGGCAGTATTGGTCAGGAATTGGCAAATCATGCCTTAAGACCGGTCATTACTTTTAAATTAAAATAGAGTTACCATTTAAACGGGGTGAAACCAACACCAAACTCAACCCAATCGGCACGACTTGTTTTTTGGGTTTTGATGGATAATTGTCCAAACATCCATTTGGTAATATCATATCTAAAACCTGCACGGATATAAGAAGGTGATTTCCCTTTGTCATCCGTCAGATAGGTTCCTAACTGAAGTCTAAGCGCCATCCGTCCTATGAGAAAATCATATCCCAGATGAGCTCCCACAAGCGTTTGGTCTTCAGTTTCAGGATACTCAGGTTCCAGGCTGCCATCCCAGAAAAAATCAACCCCTGTGCTAATGGCATGCATGCTGTTAAACTTAAATCGATAATCGAGGGCACTTGAAAAAACACCGTATCGGTTATAGGTTCCTTTATCGTCTTCATTTTGAACTGTTCCACCTGCCAGGTATACTTCAATAGAACTTTCTCTTAGCCTGAGCTGCTTCGAAGGTCTTGGAGCTTCAAATCTAGCAGGCAATAGGTCTTTCGAATACACGTCTTTGTCCACAAATTTCTGATCCGCATTGTAATAATACCTCATCCCCAGATTAAGACCATACATATTATACCCATAATTCGGTGTTGTAATTCTTCCCCCTGAAAAATGCGTGAAATCAATACCATAAAGCAGGTCCAGCTCCCTGGTAAGTTTATAAGCCCCCCCAAAATTAAGATTAAAATACACCGCTAATGGCGAACCGATGGCATCATTGGTCGGGTTGTTTTTTGGGTCATAAGGTTCCAGATTAAAGGTAAGACCCAAGGATAATCCCGCTTCTAAAATATTCCTGCTGTTGCGATTACTCAATGGAAAATTCAAAAAACCAAAAACTGCTTTTGGTTTTCCTATAATTTCAGTAGAACCGACAAGGCCTGAATAAATACCCAATCCATAAGTAACATAATTATAGCGACTGGACCAATGTTCGGGATCCTTGGATTGCCAGCCAAATCTTAATTCCGCAGCACCATATCCATCATTCAGCGCATCATCCAGTACTTCTCCGGTATACAAATGATACCCTGAATGTCCTTTAAGCTCAATGTACCTGAATCTCCCATAATTCTCCTCATCTTTAACATCATCAAAAGAAAT
>NZ_JBPCUJ010000156.1:0-8200 GCF_051011215.1 Lutimonas sp. | reverse complement strand
CAATAACCTGATGTTGATGTGTGAGCAGGTCTTCAAGCTTTTTGTCTGCAACTATAGCTCCTTTATTTATAATGATGGCTCGATCACACATAGCTTCTACCTCCTGCATGATGTGGGTAGACAATAAAATGGTTTTTGATTTTCCTATCTCTTTGACAAGGTCTCTTATGTCCTTTAATTGATTTGGATCTAATCCGGTAGTCGGCTCATCGAGAATTAAAACTTCGGGGTCGTGAAGCAAGGCAGCTGCAAGTCCTACTCTTTGTCGATATCCTTTAGACAATTGTCCAATTTTCTTCCCTTTGATATCGATTAATCCAACTAAGTCAATAACCTCTTGAATTCTTTCATCGGTAATTTTATGAATCTCCGCATGAAACTTCAAATACTCTCTTACATAAAAATCTAAATACAGAGGATTGTGTTCTGGTAAATAGCCAACAGATTGTTTCACCTGCAAACTATTGCCCTTCGTATTATATCCATTCACATGCACTGAACCGCTTGTTGCTTCGATATAGGTTGTAATGATTTTCATCATGGTCGACTTTCCAGCACCGTTGGGCCCTAAAAACCCAACAATTTCTCCTGAATCAATCTTAAAACTAACTCCTCTCAAAGCATTTTGAGTGCTGTAGTTTTTAACAATATTGTCAACCAGAATAGACATATAATTATGACTGTAAATAAATTTTTGCAAATAAACAAAATTTTCACAAATTTGATCCAGAAAAGAATAAGAATAATAAGGGTCATTTACTATTATTGTTGAATTATCATCAAACTTTTTGAAAAAACACTTGTAATTGAAAAATTAATTCATAGATTTGCTGCCTAATTTTGATTTTAATGACTATTTCTGTACAAATTTCTAACTGGTTTTACTTTTATTTTTTTACAAAATAGAGATGAGGCTTGTGATGTATAGATCAATTATAATAACATATTAAGTCTCGTTTTAACGAGGCTTTTTTTTTATTTATAACTCAAGAGAATAATGAAAATAGCCATACAGGGAATAAAGGGATCTTTCCACCATATTGTGGCCAATAAATATTTTGGTCAGGATATTGAATTGGTGGAATGTATGTCATTTACGGAAATTCCTGTTCTGCTGAAGGAAGGTAAGGTAGATAGTGCTGTGATGGCGATAGAAAATTCCATTGCCGGCGCCATACTCCCGAACTATGCATTGATTGATGAATTCAATCTGAGTATAGAAGGTGAGGTTTATATAAATATCCATCATCACCTAATGGCTCTTCAAGGTCAGTCTCTCGAGGACATTAAAGAAGTGTGGTCGCATCCGATGGCTCTACTGCAGTGTCGTAAATTTTTCAGGAGCCAACCACAATTCAAATTAATTGAAGAGAAAGACACAGCAGAAGTTGCACAACGAATTCAAAGAGATAACATAAAAGGTGTCGCAGCCATCGCAAGCAAAATGGCCGCAGAGATGTATGACTTGGAAGTTTTAAAAGATGATATACAGACGATAAAGAACAATTCAACCCGTTTTTTCATTTTGAAGAACAACAATGATAGTCCTTACCACCCCAGCAAATTAGGTGATGTAAAGGATAAAGCCTCAGTAAAGTTTGTAACAAAGCACGATGCGGGAAGTTTGGCTGAAATTTTGGACATTTTTGGGAAACATGAGCTCAACCTTACTAAGATTCAATCGCTGCCAATAATAGAAAAACCATGGAATTATGCGTTTTTCATTGACCTTGTTATAGAGGATTTTGTGCTTTATAAAAATGCATTACACCTTATTTCAAAAAAAGTTAACGACCTTAAAATATTAGGTGAATACCATCAAAATAACGCATAATGTTAAGCACGGCGAAAAGATTAAATGACGTAAAAGAGTACTACTTTTCTATCAAATTAAGAGAAGTAAGGTCGCTTATTGAGCAAGGTAAGCCTATTATTAATCTAGGTATTGGAAGCCCTGACCTTTCACCTCCGGAAAAGGTTATCAGCGCTCTGAAAAACGCAGACACACATGGCTACCAAAGCTACCAGGGTCTTCCTGATCTGAGAAAAGCAATCGCCGATTTTTATAAAAAATATTACAGTGTTGATCTGAAATTTGAAAATCAAGTACTGCCTTTAATGGGTTCAAAAGAAGGGATATTGCATATTTCAATGGCCTTTTTAAATCAAGGAGATCAGGTACTGATTCCGGATCCTGGTTACCCAACCTACGCTTCAGTCACAAAACTGATTGAGGCAGAGCCTGTTTTATACAAACTCCATGAAAATAAGCATTGGTGGCCTGACTTGAATGCCATAGAAAAAAATGACCTCAGCAAGGTAAAAATTATGTGGGTCAATTATCCGCATATGCCTACAGGAAGCAATGGAAATGAGGCACTATTCAAAGAACTGATTGCTTTTGGAAAAAAGCATGATATCTTAATTGTGAATGACAATCCATATAGCTTCGTTTTAAATGATGAGCCTCAGAGTATTTTGTCCGTTGATGGAGCTAAAGATGTTGCCATCGAATTAAACTCTCTCAGCAAAACTTTTAATATGGCCGGTTGGAGAGTTGGAATGGTAGTGGGTCACGAAGATCACATTAATGCGATTTTGAAAGTAAAAAGCAATATGGACTCTGGCATGTTTTACGGCATTCAAAAAGGAGCTATTGAAGCCTTAAAATTATCTTCAGACTGGTTTGATTCAATGAACCTGGTTTACAAAGAACGACGAAGCATTATCTGGGAAATCTGTGACATCTTGGGGTGTAGCTATGACAAAGATAGTTCTGGCCTCTTTGTATGGGCTAAAATACCCGTTGGTAAAAAATCAGAAGAAATTACAGACATGATTTTATATGATCACGATGTGTTTATTACCCCCGGAACTGTTTTCGGCTCTCAAGGTGAAGGATATATACGATTTTCTCTTTGTGTGGAAAAGAACAAGATGAAGGAAGTATTGAATCGCATATCAAAAATGAATTTGTCATGAAAAAAATTGCAGTAATTGGTTTAGGACTTATTGGCGGATCATTGGCGCTTGAATTAAAAAAGAATTCCTGGGCTACTATTTATGGAATTGACAAAAATGAGGAACATTTAAAGAAGGCTTTGGAACTGGGAATAATTTTTCAAAAGGCTGATTTAAGTATCATCCCTGAAATGGATGTTGTTATTATAGCAGTTCCCGTAAACGTTATCCCTCAAATAACAATTGAAGTACTAAATCTAATTAATGAAAATGCCTTGGTTTTTGATGTAGGATCGACAAAGTTAGCTGTTTGTGACGCCATTAAAGATCATAAAAACAGAGAACATTTTGTGGCATTACATCCGATTGCAGGTACTGAATTTTCGGGACCGGAAGCAGCCATTTATGATTTGTTTACCGGTAAGGTAAATATAATCTGCGAAAGAGAACGCAGCAACCCAGTCATGGTAGATCGTGCGATGGCCATTTTTGAGAATCTAAAGATGAAAAATGTTTTTATGGATTCTGCCAGTCAGCATGATACCCATATCGCTTATGTTTCTCACCTCTCACATATTAGTTCTTTTATGTTAGGTAAAACAGTACTTGAAATTGAAAAAGACGAAAAAAATATATTTAATATGGCTGGCAGTGGGTTTGCTTCTACGGTAAGGCTGGCAAAAAGCAACCCGGAAACCTGGACTCCGATATTTATGCAAAACAGGGACAATTTATTGAAATCATTAGAAGAATACATTAAAAATTTAAATCAATTTAAAGATATCTTAACTAGAAAATCAGCCGATGACGTTTTAAACATCATGGAAAACACAAACAGAATCAAAGACGTTTTGGCCGGAATTAAACATGAATGAAAATGGAAAACAAAAATTTTAGAACATGGTTGGATGCCATGGAATTAGCGCATCCTCTTGTAATCGCAGGACCATGTAGTGCAGAGAGTGAACAGCAAGTGCTTGAGATCGCCCATGAATTAAAAAATACTGACGCAACTGTATTCAGAGCTGGTGTTTGGAAACCAAGGACAAGACCGGGGTCTTTTGAAGGAAATGGAGCAGTCGCGCTTCCATGGCTTAAAAAAGTAAAGGAAGAAACCGGATTGTTAACGGCTATCGAAATCGCCAATGCGCAACATGCAAAATTAGCGCTTGAATTCGATATAGATATCCTTTGGATTGGAGCGAGAACAACTGTAAACCCTTTTGCCGTTCAGGAGATCGCAGATGCCATTGCAGGTACTGATAAAATTGTATTGGTAAAAAACCCTATTAATCCTGATTTAGCACTTTGGATTGGCGCTATTGAAAGATTGCATAAAAAAGGTGTGACCAACTTAGGTGCTATTCACAGAGGATTTTCTTCTTTTAGAAAATCGAATTACAGAAACATTCCAAGCTGGCAAATTCCTATTGACTTAAAAAGTAAATACCCAACCTTGCCAATCATCAATGACCCTTCGCATATCTGTGGAAACCGCGAAGGAATTTTTGACGTTTCTCAGACTGCCTTAGACCTTAAAATGGATGGGCTAATTATTGAAACTCATTGTGATCCTGACAAGGCATGGAGTGATGCGCAACAACAAATTACTCCTTCTCGACTTGTTGAGATTATGGATGAATTAAAAGTTCGTAAGCCTCGTTTTGAAAGAGAAGAATCTTTATCCAAATTAAATGCTCTTAGAAAGGAAATTAATGCCAAAGATGAGCAATTATTAGAGACTCTTTCAGAAAGAATGCAAATAGTTGAAAACATTGGTAAAGCTAAAAAAGAGAGTAATGTAGCAGTTCTTCAAACCACAAGATGGAATGAAATTCTTGGAAAGGTTATTGACAAAGGTGAAGAACAAGGGTTGTCAAAGAATTTTATCGAAAAAATCTTTAAAGCCATTCACCAGGAATCGATTGCACATCAGGAGAACATTATCAACGGTTAATTAGACTGATTTTTAATCTTTTATTCTTTGGGATTCTTATCTTTGACAGAATCCCAAAGTTTTTTTATGTAAAAAAATAATTTTCAATAGTGCCCTCGAACGAATTTCATGGTTTGAGAAAACAATTATTCTTTACTGAAAATACTTTTGATTTACCGACTGTTGAAAACTTATATGTTCTAAATTTCTAAGAAAAATGACTGTACATAACTTAGCCGAAACCAATTCTGTTTTAAATCATTTTATTTCTGAAATCAGGGATCTGGAAATCCAGAAAGATTCGATGCGATTCAGAAGAAATATTGAACGAATTGGTGAAATCTTGAGTTATGAAATGAGTCAGAAATTGAGCTTCAGATCGAAAACAGTCCAAACTCCACTTGGCGAAAAAAATGTTTCCATCGTTTCTGAAAAATTAGTTCTTTGCTCGGTTTTAAGAGCAGGTCTTCCCTTACATCAAGGTGTTTTAAACTACTTTGACCAAATTGAGAATGCCTTTATTTCAGCTTATCGGAAACATACTACCACAGAAGATTTTGACATAAAAGTTGAATACCTGGCCAGCCCTTCTTTAGAAGGTAAAACGGTTATCTTGGCCGATCCAATGCTCGCCACTGGCAGTTCACTTGTTGCTGTATTAAAGGCCCTGAAAAATATGGGAAACATAAAACAGATACATATCGTCTCGGTAATTGCGGCCAGAGAAGGCGTTGAATTTGTTGCGAAACATTTTCCTGAAAACAGTCATTTATGGGTGGCAACGATTGATGCTGATTTAAATTCTAAAGGATATATTGTTCCTGGTCTGGGTGATGCCGGAGATCTGGCATTCGGAGAAAAAATATAATTTAGAAGAGCTTATAAATAAACGTGATTATAAACAAGTAAATAATCAGCTCTTTGATCCAATACCTATTGATTACCTGAAGGTAATTAGCAAACAATACGCTGATAGGAAAAAATAAAAAAACCAGTTCTGAGCCATCTTTATCAGGAGAAATAAAAACCAGAATAAGGGAGATTCCAATATGAGTAATCAGCAATGACCAAGTTGCTTTGAAATCTATTTTTGCCAGTAAAGATCGTTTAGTCGTTGGATAAATTGCTATAGCAGAAAGTATCCCCATCAGCAAAAGAGGCACCAGATAACTACTGGACAAATAAGGCCCCATTCCCAGGTCAAAATCAACTGTCCAAAGATCATAGAATCGACCAAGGTCGTCAAAAGCCAATAAATATGTGAAAGATAAAAATATCGGTGTAAGAACTCCAATTAAAGGAATAATAAAATTCCTCCATTCTATCTTTCTAAAAATTATGACGGCTGCGTACACCAAAATTAAATAAATCAAACTTCCGATATAAAACAAACTGGCTATCCCAATCCAAAAGGCACCGTCAAATATTTTTTCTTTTGTTTCGAGAGATGATCTCAGACTATAAATCCGCCTGAAACCAAAAAGCAAAATAAAATTAGAAGCAAAAATCCCTTCCGACAAGAAAGAATTTGGAAAGAAACTGGTTAATAGGATATAAAACAAAATGGCCAATGAATTATCCTCTGTAAGTGAGTTTTTACGTATGATGAAATTTAAAACAAATACTGTTGCGATTGCGAGGAAAAGGAAAAGCCCGGTTTTTACGAAAAAATAAAAATTCAAAGGTTCAGAAGTACCTTTAAAAAGGGTGATTAAAAAAATAATAAAAACCAAAACTGCGAGAACCAAAAAGTTTATGGGCTTGGTTTTATTAAAAAAATTGGCAATCATGATGATATTTTTTAATTTTGCCCTTTGTTTTTGGCAAACTCAATTATCTTTGCACAAGATTAAGCTAATGTAAAAACTTTTGCAACATAAGCCTTAAGGTTTAAGTTGATTTTAAAAAATTAAATATGATATCAAATAATTTTTTTAGAGTAATTGGAGAATTGTTTTCTGAATTTTTATTCGCTCCCTACGATGCTATTAGATCTATTGATGGATGGTGGGCTTCTAATTTTTTCAATGCGATTCTTTTTATCATCACCTCTGGCTTATTTATTTACTGGCTTGGGCAACTACAGAAATTTAGAAAAGCCAAGACTGAATAGTCACATTAAAAAATCCATTTTCCTTTGGGAAGTAAGAATAAATTAAAACGTTTTAAGGATAACGAAGCCTTTAAGAACGTCGTACAACCAAGTCGGGAAGAAGTTCTTGACAACTTTTCTTTGAAGGGAAAATGGCATACTTTTTTTAATAATAAAAACCCTGTCGTTTTAGAACTAGGTTGTGGCAAAGGTGAATATTCAGTGAGCCTTGCCGAAAAATATCCTGAAAAAAACTTTATTGGAATTGACATTAAGGGAGCCCGTTTTTGGAGGGGTGCCAAAACTGCCATTGAAAATAATTTAGAAAATGTGGCCTTTCTGAGAACTCAAATTGAGCTTATTGATCATTGCTTTGCAGCTGGTGAAGTTTCTGAAATCTGGATTACTTTCCCTGATCCTCAGATTAAATATAAAAGAACAAAGCATCGACTGGTCACAAGACCTTTTTTAGAAAAGTACCAGCAATTGCTAAATTCCGATGGACTTGTTCATTTGAAAACGGACAGTGAATTTTTACATGGATACTTACTGGGATTGTTGCATGAAGGCAATCATGAAGTCCTTTATGCGAATCATGATATTTATAATAGTTCCAGCCCGCCGGAAGAAGCCACCGGGATTCAAACATTTTATGAAAATCAATATCTTGAGGTGAATAAAGCCATTACCTATGTTCAGTTTAGAACTAATTATTAATTTGATCTTGAATTTTAGTAAATTCAACAAATCAAAATTGGTATGGAAAACATGAAAGAAGAAGGGTTTTTTCAAAGAGTTTATGAAATTACAAAACAAGTCCCATTTGGACGGGTCACTTCCTATGGTGCCATCGCTCGATTTTTAGGAACTCCACGCTCTGCCAGAATGGTTGGGTGGGCTTTAAATGCCTCACATTTAGATGATTCCATTCCCGCTCATCGAGTGGTTAATAAACAGGGACTGCTCACTGGAAAACATCATTTTAAAGGTTCAAATCTCATGCAGCAACTGCTAGAAAATGAAAATATTAAGGTTGAAAATAATCAGATTTTACACCTCCAAGAAAAATTTTGGGACCCAAATATTGAATTAATCCAACAATAAATCTTAAAAATTTGAGTTTTTTGTTTTGAAAAGAAAGATTTAAGAAATTTCTTTTTTATATTTGTGCTAAATTGTACCTAAAATTTTAACTAAACCATGAAGAAACT
>NZ_JBPCUJ010000155.1:0-6838 GCF_051011215.1 Lutimonas sp. | reverse complement strand
TTTTGACATTTTGGAGAGGTGGCCGAGTGGCTTAAGGCGCACGCTTGGAAAGCGTGTTTATGAGAAATTGTAACAAGGGTTCGAATCCCTTTCTCTCCGCGGAAGATGTTCTTATGTTCCAAAATTTTTATATCTTTAAACCCGTTAACTAAATTTAAATAACAAACATTTACAAAAATGAAAAAAGTATTTACTATCCTTGCGATGACAGGATTGATGTTATTGAGCTCAGTTCAAAACATTTATGCACAAACAGAACCAGTGGCTGAAAAAACTTTTCATCAAGTTTTGAAACAGCGTTTTATTGAAGGTGGTCCTTTCTTTATGGGGATTGTATTGGTAACTTTGATTTTAGGATTGGCGATAGCCATCGAAAGAATCATCTATTTAAACATGGCAACTACCAACACTGAAAAATTGGTTAATGATGTAGAAGAAGCTATGGGATCTGGTGGTGTTGAAGCTGCAAAAGAACTTTGTAGAAACACAAAAGGGCCTGTTGCCTCAATCTTTTATCAAGGTTTAGATAGAATGGATGAAGGAGTTGATGCTGCTGAAAAAGCTGTTGTAGCTTATGGTGGTGTTCAAATGGGATTACTTGAGAAAAACGTTTCTTGGTTGTCTTTATTTATTGCTCTTGCACCGATGCTTGGTTTCATGGGAACTGTAATTGGTATGATTTCTGCATTTGACTCTATTGAAGCAGCGGGTGATATTTCTCCAGCGGTTGTAGCAGGTGGTATTAAAGTAGCACTTTTAACAACTGTATTTGGTTTAGTAGTAGCGATTATTCTTCAAATCTTTTATAATTATATCATTTCTAAAATTGATAGTATTGTAAACAACATGGAAGACGCGTCTATTAAATTGGTTGATCTTTTGATCAGAAATAAATAAGAGAAAAAATTATGAATAGTAAATTATCAAAAATATTATCACTTGTATCAGGATTGATCGGTTTGATTGCGATCTATTTCTTAGCAAGGATAATTATGGAAGGCGATGATGCTGTAAAAGAGAGTTTAGACTTACAAAACAGTCTTGTTTCTCCTTTTGTATCATTTGCAAGGGTCATATTGATCATTACTGCGGTTATTGCAGTGGCGTTCTCACTGTGGAACTTGGTAAGACAGCCTAAGTTACTAAAAAAGACTTTGGTGTCATTAGCAGCTCTTGGAGTATTGCTTTTGATTTCATATATGATGGCAACAGATGAAGCTACAAGAAATTTATCTGGAAACATTATTAAAGACGGAGAGGCAGGACCTACTTCTAAATGGGTAAGTACCGGAATTTGGTACTCAATGATTTTAGGAGCTATTGGACTTGGATTCTTTTTATTCGATTTTGTAAAATCATTATTTTCAACAAAATAAAAAATTATGGCATTAAGAGAATCACCGGAAATTAATGCAGGGTCAATGGCCGATATTGCTTTCTTGTTGCTGATATTCTTTCTAGTAACTACTACGATGGATGTTGACACTGGGATTAGCAGGAAGTTGCCCGAAAAGCAACCGGAAGACATGCCTGAACCACCAAAATTGAAAGAAAAAAACGTGTTTGTGGTAACAGTAAACCGTAATAATGATATTTTGGTTGAGGGTGATATGTTCATGAAGATCGATGAGATTCGTGCAGAAGCAGTTAAGTTCATTGATAATGGAGGTGGATTAGGAAACCCTATCGATGGAGCGGAACCAGCTGAGTGTGATTGGTGTGAAGGATCTAAAGATCCGTTATCATCGGATCATCCGAATAAAGCGATTATTTCATTAGAAAGTGATAGAGGTACGTCCTATGGTACTTATATCGCAGTTCAAAATGAATTGGTTGGTGCTTATACTGAACTGAGAAATAGATATTGTGAAAAACAATGGAATATTTCTTACACGCAATTATTAAAGGATTCTAAAAACAATCCGACCAACGAAACTCTAAAAGAAAGAATTAGAGAGGCTAAAGGAAAATATCCTCAGATTATCTCTGAGGCTGAACCAACAAAATAATTTCTTATGTCGAAGTTTAAAAAGAAGAAAAAAGGAATGCCAGGTATATCGACAGCGTCGTTACCTGATATTGTATTTATGTTATTATTCTTTTTCATGGTTACAACTGTAATGCGTGAGACTGAATTAAAGATCAAAAAACCTCAGTTACCAAAGGCTACAGAGATTAAAAAACTGGAGCGTAAGAGTTTGGTCAGCTATATTTATGTAGGTAAGGTAAAGGATCAAAATGGAGACAAGATTCAATTGAACGACCGAATAGCGGATGTAAAAGACGTAAAGTATTTTATTTTTGCTGAACGAGAAACACATCCTGAGGATGAGATTCCTTTGTTGACTACATCAATCAAAGCGGATATTGAATCAAACGTAGGAACGATTACTGATATCAAAGAGGAATTGAGAAACATCAATGCCTTAAAGATAAATTACTCTACGTTAAAAGGAGACGTTAAGGACAACGTTAAATAATTTAGTTATCAAATAGAAAAAAAACTCTCAATGAAAATTGAGAGTTTTTTTTTGCTTTATAGTTAATGCCTCCTAAGGAAACAAAGGCTTCATTAGACGGTGATGCATGCTTATATGAGCTCTGTGAGGAGACTCATTTAGATTCTTCAGAAAAGTAAAATAGAACTCCTGGCTTAAAACAAACCGTGAATCTGGGCATCGATTCGATCGATAATTGACCCCAGATCTTCAGGATTATCAACGATGTTTAGATTGTCAATATCAATGATGAGAAGCTTTCCTTTTTTGTAAGTAGAAATCCATGCCTCATAACGTTCATTCAGACGACTTAAGTAGTCAATGCTGATGGTGTTTTCAAAGTCTCTTCCTCTTTTGTGGATTTGCCCAACGAGGGTTGGAATACTCGCTCTTAAATAGATCATAAGGTCTGGAGGAGATACCAACCTTTCCATAAGTTCGAAAAGGGTCTCATAATTGCTAAAATCACGATTGGTCATCAGTCCCATGGCATGAAGGTTAGGGGCAAAAATATGCGCATCTTCATAGATAGTTCGATCCTGAATGATGTTTTTGCCACTTTCACGAATTTCAAGAATCTGACGAAACCGACTGTTTAAAAAATAGATCTGCAAATTAAAGGACCATCTCTCCATAGAACCATAGAAATCATCCAGATAAGGATTCTCTGCTACCGATTCAAAATGCGGTTCCCATTTATAATGTTTAGCCAATAAACTTGTCAAAGTTGTCTTACCTGCTCCAATATTTCCGGCTATCGCGATATGCATGGGTTTCGTTGTTTGATTTTAGTAAAAAGTAATGGAAAGCGAAATTAAAAAAAATATAGCTTATTTCTAGCTTTTAAAGCAATTTTCACCTCTTTATTTGGAAATGATAAATTGATTTGCCATCAAAGATGAAAAGAAAGGCGCTGTTTACAGAAACTGATTTGATATTCCCATTAAATTCCAGAGAAACCGGAGTCAGCGTATTCGTTTCCTGATAATAAAATTGATTCTTGTCCTGGTATATATAGCCTTTCTGGTACGGAAAGATTTGCTCTATATTTTCGTAAGGATAGGACTTGGTATATATGCCATATTCATTAAACTCAAGGACCGTCTTTTTTGAAAGAACCCAAACGGTTTTATAGGTACTTACCATATTTTTAACACTAAAGTCCGAGTTGTAAAAAGTTGTAGCCTGCGTTTGCAGCAATTCATTTAAGCGCTGATAGTCGTAAAGATGCAGCTTATTGTCATCGGCATACAGCCAGATGTTGTTTTGTGAGGCAGTGCTTACCAATGAAACATTATTAAATTTTGTTTCTTTTGTAAAGTCTATTTGTTGGGTTAGTTCATTTAAATTGTTGTCTAAAATGATAGCCGCATTAAAATTGGCATAAAAAAGAATCACCTTAAATGGATTCTGAATATTTACGCTTGTTAAGTCACCTGCATTGATATTGCTATATGAAAATAGTTTTTTATCAGTTTTTTTATACAAGATATTATCCGTGATATAATAAACACTTTGAAACTCATCAATACCAATAAATTCATCAGCAATCAGCGGAGAGCTTGTTATTAACTCAGTGCGGAGGGATTGTGATTGTCCCGTTAAAACACAAGTAAAAAGGAGTAAAAAAATCAGTTCTTTGAACATTATAATAAAGGTATGACCGGGGTTTTTGATGCTTCGTTTTGGCATTGAAATTTAAGATGATTGTGTGAGAATACCAAGTCTGAACTCACGTTACTTGGATAAAAAAAGAGGTGAACCTATGTAAGATCCACCTCTTTGAGTTTTTGAATCACAAATGATTCTAGAGGTTAAACGCCTCTTTAATACTGTTTACATAATCGAGTTTTTCCCAGGTAAAAAGCTCAACTTCCAATGATTTTTCACCGGAATAAGGAGAAGAAAAGTGTTTTGTGATCACCTCAGGATTTCTACCCATATGTCCATAGGCAGCAGTTTCGCTGTAAATTGGATTTCTCAATTTTAACCTTTTTTCAATTGCTGCAGGCCTCATGTCAAACAAACCTTCTATGATTCTTGAAATTTCACCATCAGAAAGGTTGGTTTTAGAAGTGCCATAGGTTTCCACATTAATCGAGGTTGGTTCAGCGACTCCGATAGCATAAGAAACCTGAACTAAAACCTGGTCGCATACTCCCGCAGCTACCATATTTTTCGCAATATGTCTAGAGGCATAGGCTGCAGATCTGTCAACCTTACTTGGATCTTTACCGCTAAAAGCACCACCACCGTGTGCCCCTTTACCCCCATAGGTATCCACAATAATTTTCCTGCCTGTCAGACCGGTATCTCCGTGAGGACCACCAATCACAAACTTACCAGTTGGATTGATATGGTATTTGATTTGATCATTGAATAAGGCCTGAATACTTTCAGGTAAATCTGCCACCATTCTTGGAATCAAAATAGAGACGATATCTTCCTTTATTTTAGCCAACATTTGTTCATCTTCGTCAAAATCGTCATGTTGGGTTGAAAGTACAATGGTATCAATTCTTTGAGGGACACCTTCGTCAGAATATTCTATAGTCACCTGACTCTTTGCATCAGGGCGTAAATACCTAATGTCTTTGTTTTCACGTCTAAGCGCAGCAAGCTCTTTTAGAAGTCTATGGCTCAAATCCAGGGCCAACGGCATATAATTAGAGGTTTCGTTTGTCGCATATCCAAACATCATTCCCTGATCACCTGCTCCTTGTTCTTCCTCGTCTCCTCGGTCTACACCCTGATTGATATCTTGAGATTGCTCATGAATCAAAGAGATGACACCACAGCTTTCTCCCTCAAACTTATATTCGCCTTTGGTGTAGCCAATTTTTTTAATGGTTTCTCTGGCTATGATGGGAGCATCAATATAGGTTTTGGTATTAACTTCTCCGGCCAAAACTACTTGCCCTGTGGTTACCATAGTTTCACAGGCTACCTTTGAATCAGGATCAAAGGCTAAAAAATTATCCAATAAACTATCAGAAATTTGGTCTGCAACTTTATCTGGATGTCCTTCCGAAACAGACTCAGATGTAAATAAATATGACATAGGTTCTTTTTTTAGAGAAAGGAAAATAACTGAAGATAGAAATAGCTAAAGTAGAATTACTGCTTTAGCATTTTTTATCGAGGTTGCAATCAGTTCAAATTTTTCCTCTCAGATTTTGCACAAATCTAAACAAATTTGAATTCAAATAATAAAAAATGTTGGAATTATATTTTTTGTAAGGAAGTTTTTCCTCTACGTCTAAGGTCTATAAAAGCTAAATTTTATGAAAAGAATATTATTTTTAGTCCTATTAATTCCAATGTTTATAGCCTGTAGTTCGAATGGAGATGATATGGGTGATATCAATGATGGTGGTGATATGGGGGGAGATTTCGAAGGTGCTGCACAGGGAATTTTTGTGAGTGATGCCCACCCAACCATGGGTACCGCCACGGTAAACGATGCAATTACAAACCTGGCATTGACAAATTTTAAGACAGATGACGGACCAACCTTATTGCTATACTTGTCGACAGAACTTGATTCACAAGAATTTGTAGACCTGGGAGAATTAAAGGGATTAGAAGGAGATTTTGATTATGCAATACCTGCAGGTACCGACATAGAAAAATATAAATACGTAGTCGTATGGTGTATTGATTTTTCTGTAAGCTTTGGTCATGCAGAATTAAAATAATTCAAGGAATTTAAATTTTATTTATATATTTGACACCGAAACAAATGAATAATAGCAGTTTAAATATGGTAAAAATGATGATGCGCAGCAACACGCAGAGGATTTTTATGCTATAATTTAATAGATCATATTTTAAAAAACCTCTGATGAAAATCAGAGGTTTTTTTTTGCTCATACCTGGAAAATAGAATAGAAATTGGAAATAAATAAAGACATGATGAATTTTAACAAAATGATAAGGTATTGCCATAACCATTGATAAAAAATAACTTATTTTTGTGTCCCCTTGGCAATACCTAATTAAAACGGACATTTTTTTATATAAAAAACACAAAACAATCAAAAAATAAAAATTATGAGTGATCAACATATTTCAACCAAAGCCCTTCATGCCGGGCACGATACAACACAAACACTGGGAACAAGAGCAGTGCCAATATACCAATCAACTTCTTATGTATTTAATGATACGGACCATGCGGCAAATTTGTTTTCGCTGGCGGAGCTGGGTTTTATTTATACACGTTTGAATAACCCGACAAATGATATTTTACAAAATAGGTTGGCGGCCATCGAAGGAGGTATCGGAGCGGTAGTTTTTGCTTCAGGAACTGCAGCTATTTCTACAGGACTACTAACTTT
>NZ_JBPCUJ010000154.1:0-12609 GCF_051011215.1 Lutimonas sp. | reverse complement strand
TTGTTTACCGACACATAACAAGGATGTTTTCCTCCACTGCTAACTCTATCGCGCTCAATTAATTTCGTTTTATCTTCATCCCATTCAAAAACTGTAATTTCTCCTTCCAAGTTTTCATTTACCACATAGACATGGCGCTCATCATCATCAATACTTATAAAAGAAGGGTTTTCTGAATTTGCAACCAAACGAACGTTTGTCAATTCGCCAGTCACTTCGTTCAATTCAACACTGTAAACACCTTCACTTGAATTCGATGTATAAGTTCCTACAAGTAATTTTGACTGTTGCGCCATTTGGTCTTTTTTAATTGAACTTTGATTATCGTTTTTTTTATTGTCACAACTTATCATGGTGAATAAAAAATACACCGATAAAATTCTTGTAATTGATCTCATATCCAAATTAGTCCATTTTTAAATTTGGCTAAAAATAATACAATCATAAACAAAAACCAGGTAAAAAAAATTTAAACAATTTGCATAAATAATTAATGCCTCTTATTTATTGTCTCAACAACCGCCATTGCAGCCCTCTCCCCGGCAATCATTGCGGCATTAAGGGAAGCATTAAGTTGAGTATCACCTGCGAGAAATATTGTGGAGGTCAATCGCGTTTCTGAAGGTGACATTTCGTATTGCAAATTATTTAACTTGGGTAATGCTTTAGGGATATTGTAATGTTTTATGAATCTCAGAATGGTAATACTACAATGCTCTTTTAATTCCTTTGCCACCTGCTGAACAAGATCGACAGAAGATAAATGATGTCGTTTCACAATAGTCACTGATAAAAGATGTTTTCTTGGCTTTGATTCAGTTGCCAGCAACGTGGGATAGCAGATATTATTGATTAGGATATCTCTATCTGGAACCAGCCCTATCAAGGCTTTTGAATTGACCGTACTATCCACTTCATAATACAAGGTGTCACAAGATCTCCAGGTCACAGATTGTTTACGCAGACTTTTTATCAGATGACTCGCCTCAGTAGCCACAATCGTATAGTGACTTGTGAGTTTTTGACCTGAACTCAGCGTTAATTCTCCGTCCTTAATAAAGCTTACTTCTTCATTAAACATAAATGTAGTTCGTTCTAATTTTTGAGATAATTGTTTCGGAATGGCCTCCATACCCGATTTCGGCACCACCGCAAGCCCTTTTCCGAACATTTTATATACGAATTCAAACATCCTGCTGGAGGTATTCAAATCATCTTCCAAAAAAATACCTGCAAAAAAAGGCATAAAAAACTCATTGATAAAATTTTCAGAAAAACCTGTTTCTTTCAAATATTCCAGGGTAGTATTTTCTTTCCTATTGAATATATCATCGACAGTCTTATTTTTTAAGTGATAATTGAGTTTGAGCACATTTAACTTATCGGAAAATGTTCCTAGTTTAGAGAAAATTGTAGGAATCAATAAGGAAATATCCCGAAACGGATCACCAATTAAATACTTTTTACCAGATATAAATATACATGCTCCAGGGGCATATTTTTGTACTTCTAATTGCTCCAAATCTAGATACTTTTGAACAGCTGGATAGGCATCAAGTAGTACTTGAAATCCATGATCAAGCTGATATCCATCAATTACATCAGTTTTGACACGCCCTCCAACACGATCATTTGAATCAATAATAACAGGAGAATAACCATGACCTTCCAATACATGAGCGGCAATTAATCCACTAATTCCGGCACCGACAATAAACAGCTTTCGTTCTTGTTTTTTCATAAGTTATACTGAAAATTGGATTTATAATGATTCGACAAATCACTAAGTCAACAGTTTTAATTTTTGTTTAACATTTTAAGCCTAAAAATAAACAAAAATATAGATATCTTTACTTAATTCTAAAATAAATCCACACATGAACTCAATCGATAAAGCCAAATTAGCACCAAACAGAACTTCAGAAACAAATAAACAATCTATCTATGATATTGATATCAACGGTTTAAACGGCTTACCAGTTTCATTATCCAACTTTAAAGGAAAAAAAATACTCTTTGTCAATGTCGCCTCCGAATGCGGATTTACAAAACAATACAAAGATTTGCAAACCTTAAGTGACAGTTATCCGGATACACTTGCTATAATTGGCGTGCCTTGTAATCAATTTGGCAAACAAGAACCTGGAAATGCATCACAGATTCAAAAATTTTGTGAACTCAATTTTGGTGTTAAATTTTTACTTACAGAAAAAGTTGATGTTAAAGGTAGCAAGCAGCATCCTCTTTATCAATGGCTTACTTCAAAAAATCTCAACGGAAAAAAGAATTCCAGCGTAAAGTGGAATTTTCAAAAATATTTGCTGGATGAAAGCGGTAATCTGATTGATTATTATTTTTCCATCACCAAACCAATGAGCTCAAAAATTACGAAACATTTAAAATGAATATAGAGGTTCTTCGACTTTTATTAGATTTCGGATTAGTGGTGCTGATTTGGATTATTCAATGTATAGTATATCCAAGTTTTTTGTATTATAACCATAACAACTTAATAGATTGGCACAAAGTATATACGACTCGTTTTAGTCTGATTGTAGCTCCATTGATGGTATTTCAACTAGGAACATCCATCTATCAGTTGACAAGGTATTCTAATGAATATACTATCATAAGTCTTATAATCATTCTTATGCTCTGGATTTCAACGTTTCTACAATTTGTTCCAATACACGCAAGAATTTCAGAAGGGAAAGTAAATAAATCAATGTTGGAGTCACTGATAAAAAAGAATTGGATCAGAACCATACTTTGGTCATCGTTATTTCTTTATAGTTTATTTAACAGTAGCTTCATAGTTAAATCCTAACTTCAGAGAACCTTTTCAACTATCTAGTGAAAATAAGTAGCTTTCACTATTCTCAAGATGCTTATGTCGCTTTTCAACAGGCATTTTATCCAAGGTATGCACCAGCATTCCCAGTCTTGGATTTTTTTGAAAAAAATCTCTATGAACATCCATAAATCGCCAAAAAAGACCATCCCATATTTCCTGCCAGGATCCTTTTTTAAAATTACTCATTTTCATAAGATAATTACTACTGCTTATATAGGGTTTGGTCGACATCAATCCTCCATCTGCAAATTGACTCATACCGTATACGTTTGGCACCATCACCCAATCATAAGCGTCTATAAAAAGTTCCATAAACCATCGATATACCTCATCCGGATCAAATTCACAGAGCATCATAAAATTTCCAAGAATCATAAGCCTTTCAATATGGTGACAATAGCCAGTCTGCAATACTTTTTTTATGGTATTGTCAACGGGTTCAATACCCGTAGTTCCGGTATAAAATGAATCGGGAATTTTCCGTTTAAAATCCCAGAAATTACAGGTTCTTTGTTCTACTCCCCGTGCACAGTAAATACCTCGGATAAATTCCCTCCATCCTACTATTTGTCGAATGAATCCTTCTGTAGAATTAATAGGAATATCATTACTTTTCGCATACATTAAACTACGTTGAATAACTTCAGATGGCTGAATCAATCCTGTATTTAACATTGGAGTTAACATACTGTGATGCAACCAGGACGCATCTTTAACAATGGCATCTTCATAGGTTCCAAACTCGAAAAACCGAATTTCAAAAAATTGTTCAAGCCACTCCTCTGCATCCTTGAAATTTAAAGGATATAATGGCGTTTCATATAGCCTGCCCGGATTGTCATCATAATAGCGTTGTACATAATCTTTTGCCTCCTCAAAATAAGCATCGCTTTTTGGAAAGTAAATCGGAGGCGGCTTCTTTTTAACTGGGTACTTCTTTCTGTTTTCTGCATCATATGTCCACTTTCCTCCAATGGGTTGTTGATCCTCTGAAACCAAAATTTTACGCAATTTTCTTTGCTCTTTGTAAAAACTGGTCTGGTAATATTTTTTCTTATCAGCTCGAAAAAAAGGATACAGTTCTTGTTCTGAATTTAGAAACATGGGAGAATTGAATCGCTCATATTTTAATTGATGTTTGATACATGATTTCTTAATGCGCTGTTCCAGCCAGTAATCGGTAGGGTCTGTAAAACTTAATTTATCTAAGCCATCACTGGCCAGTTCTTTAATCAACAGACTTATGGCAGATCGATCTTGGAAGGCTTCAATATAGGTTACTTTAAAATCCTTTGCTTCTAAATAGTTTTGATAATATTTCATCGAAGCCCGGTGAAATAGAATTTTTTGTTTATGAAATGAATATTGATTAAAAAACAACTCTTCTTCAATCAAATAAATAATAACCTCCTTGTTTTTTACGGGGATTTCTTTAAAAAGTTGATGCGGAAATATCAGATGTATTGTTTTCATCTCTATTTGTTTCTTCTACATCGTTCGCTGCAGTACTTCACCTCTTCCCAATTTAATGCCCATTTTTTACGCCATGAAAAAGGCCGTTCGCAAACAACACATATCTTTTCAGGAAGCTGACTTTTTTTCATTTTTTTTGACTTCCAAACTAAAGGACGTATTCAATCGGCAGTAATTCCTTTTTACATTGTTTCCAATAAGCAAAAAAAGAAGGGAATTCACCACGTACAGAAAACATCCAGTCACGTTGTTCTTTTTCACCCTGATAATGCTCAACTAAAGGATGCTCCTTAAAATAAATCGTCTTTAACTTGTGCGTTAAAATTAATTCATCAAATTCACCAACAAAAACCTGAATATTCTTGATATTTCTGCTCAGATTCATCAGAAAATCAATGCTTTTTTTCGATACCGGGTATTTTTCAAAATGTGAAGGCTCCAGAATCAACACTCTGTTCACATCTTCATATTCCTTCCAACTAGGATCCATATTATAAAAATTATACAAACATGTAGGAAGTTCAGGATTAACAATAATATCCTTTTTCAAAGGCAAGGGAGTATGTAACACAAGTTGTGCTAATTCTACTAATTGTATGGGAACATTCATTGTGGCAAATGACCCATATGAAATATCCAGAAAGGTATTCTTTTGATCAGTAAAACAATACTTATTAATATTGTCTTGATTCGCATAGTATTTTTTCTGACCATAGGTTCCTGCTACCCATTGCCAGCTCAGGGCATTGCTTGCCCAGTCCGCATCAAGCAGGTGGTAATACATCCATTGAGCAGGCACACGCCAATGACTTCGAGCAATATTACTTGCCAAGGCAGCTATATACATTCTCATGTGATTGTGTAAATAACCCGTTTTATAAAAATCCAGAATTGCTTTATCTATAGCTTCTATTCCTGTGGTTGCCTCCAAAATAGAACTGGAAATAGACATGTTGCTCACCGGATGTTGATTCCTTTTGAAATCAGTATTAATCGCATCCTTTTTGGAAATCCAAACCTGTTGCCAATAATCACGCCAAGCCAATTCTTGAATGAACTTTTCCATTCGATCTGCGTGATACCCTTTGTCTACCAATCGGGAAAGGACAAATTTTGTAGAAATGACTCCTCTTGATATATAAGGAGATAAATATGATATCGCTCCATTCAGATAATTTCTGGATTTGGCATATTTAACAGGGTCTATCCGATCGATACGATCATTAATTTCCTTCATAGAAGTAGGAAACATTTCTATATCTTTTTCAATAGTCTTCATACGTATCGTTTACTTATTTTGTTGCCTGATATTCCTTTTTGTCTTGAGCATTTAAACCTTAACATATCTGGCGCGCGCTTTTTCAAGTGCTTTGAACTCGTTCTGCTATTCACTCGCTTTCTCCAGCGTTTAAAACTGCCAGGTCGCAAATGTATCCTCATCGTTTTAATCACCTCTTTCTCTGTCAAGTTGAACTGGTACTTAATTGCCTCGAAAGGAGTTCGATCTTCCCATGCCATTTCAATAATTCGATCCAATTCTCGGACTGTGAAATCTACTGAGTCTGTCATACTTTTTCCCAAATCTGATCCGCATTTAAGTAAAAGCTTCCCATGGCATTGAAACTGCATTCATGAGGTGCTATCAAGGATAAAAATAATTCTTCATTATCTCTTTTATACAAATGATATGTATCCCCTACTATCGGCTCGAAATTAAATTTGGCGCTAAAAATCAAATTATTAAATTCAAACTCTTCCATCATTTTATCGTATTCCTCTTTGATCTCTAAATACTTTGCCTGTACCTTCTGATTAACCTTACTAATACTCCTGTTTTTCCAAGAAACGGTGTCAGTCATAGTGATAACCGGAGCCCCCACTGAGGTTGCATATGGTTTTAGTGCAGCATCGTATTGTTGGGTATCAGAATTGAACACAACATTATCTGGTCTTTTCTTTGCTTCCATAAGTCAACAACTTAATTCATATTTGAAATCTGCTGAAGGATCTGATTTGCTTCAAAAGTTTTCTGATCGCTCATTCTTCGATTACTGGAGGAAAGCAAATACGCCTCTCTTAAAAGCTTTTCATATTGGCCCTGTAACTTTTCTTTATCAGTTTTCTTTTTAAATAATCCAAACATAGTATCGTATTTTGATGATGATTTCTACTTTTATAAGTCAGAATATGTCAAATATACAATTTTTGTTTAACTTATTAGCAATAAACTTAAACAAAATGTTTTAATTTCATTGGGAAGGCTTCAATTACATGGTCTAAATAGTCCTTCATGTAACAAACTATCTGAGGTAAACACCAAAATTAAAACAAAATGATCCACATGAAATTATGGTTTAATAGCGATAAAAAATAAGTAGCCATGTTTTAGCTTTTTTTTAACTTCGTAAACGCGTTTTTAAACACGGCATATGACTAAAATCATAGATATTCCTTGTTTACGGTTTTAGTTTTGTTTCTTGAAATTCATTTTATATGACAACATCGAAAAAAGCATGGGAACTCAAAGACAGCATTGTTCTTCTGCGAATTCTTATCGGCTGGCATTTTTTATACGAAGGAATCATTAAGCTTTATAATCCAGACTGGACGTCAATGGGTTATCTGGCATCCGCACAAGGACCTTTAAAACCCTTTTTTACAGCCTTGACAAATGAATCCATCATTGGATGGGTGGATGGCATGAACATGGCAGCGCTCATCATTGTTGGATTAACACTCACCCTTGGATTTCTGGAAAAAACTGGAGCCTTTATTGGAATAGGGTTGCTGGCGCTTTATTATTTGGCGCATCCATCATTCCCATGGCTCACCGAAGTTAACGTAGAAGGAAGCTATTGGTTTGTAAATAAAAACCTAATTGAATTGGTGGCCTGCATGATCATCTTCCAATTTCCAACAGCCAGGTATTTTGGTCTGAAACGCCTCTTTACTGCTGAGCAAAACACACTTAAAACAACATAACTATGAAATGGACAAGAAGAGATATCATCAAGGGTTTAGGTGGTTTACCCATTGCCGGAGCTATTTGGTGGGCCGGTGCCTCAAGCACCGTACAAAGTAGAAAAAAACGCACTGAACTGCTGGAACAATTAAACATAGAACCTTCATTACCCAATATATTACCTCCAATAGAAGGTCCTCCAATCAGGGTAGGCATCATAGGATTTGGAATACGCGGGGAACAATTATGTCGCTCTCTTGGTTTCGCAACCACTGAATGGTTACAAAATATGGAGAAAGCCGCTGATAAAAACCCAAAGCATTCTGCTTTAGCTGATTTTAAGAATCAGGAAAGATTAAACGTTCGTCTGGTCGCAGTTTGCGATGTGTTTGATGTTCGGGCTCAGGAAGTGATTGATTCTTTTTCTACGGATGATCAAGCTGTCAAACGCTTTCGAACCTATCAAGAAATGATACGCAGTGGTGAGGTAGATGCCATCATTATAGCAACACCGGATCACTGGCATGCACCGATGGCCATAGATGCTTTGGAAAACAATGTCCATGTTTATGTGGAGAAACCCATGACCCATACCATTGAAGAAACGTATCGCCTGCGGGAAGCTGCTAAAAAATCGAAAGCTCAATTGATGGTGGGTCATCAGCACCGTCAAACCTTGAGTTTCCAAACGGCAAAAGATGTGGTCAATAAAAATACCTTAGGGCATGTTTCAATGATCCAGACCAATACCAATAGAAACGACGATAACGGTGCCTGGAACTATGATATCGATAAAGATGCTAATGAACAAACCATTGACTGGGAACAGTTTTTGGGATCCGCACCTAAAATTCCTTTTAATAAGAATCACTTTTTCAGGTGGCGAAAATGGTGGGCCTATGGTTCTGGTTTATCCGGTGACCTTTTAACGCATGATTATGACCGTTTAAATTGTGTTTTAAACATGGGGATTCCAACATCCATTTCTGCCTCAGGAGGAATCTACACCCACAAGGATGGCAGAAATGTGCCAGATGTCTTACAGGCAAACATGGAGTTTCCTGACTTTAGCACGGGCCATAGCCAGGCCAAAGGAAAAGAGAAAGGAATGACCTTTATCTACAGCGCAACTTTAGGAAATAGTTTTAGCAGACCGACTATTCTTATGGGACATGATGCGACCATGGAACTGGGCAATCGCTTAACCATTTGGCCCGACGGACGTTCCACAAAATATGCTGAAATGCTGGAGGCACATACCATGAAGCCTTCAGTACCCATTTATCAATACGACCCAGGTGCCAATGTTCCCGATGCAATTTCATCTGCTACTTCTCAGTATTTTGCCGACAAAGGATTGATGTGGACCTATATTGACGGAGTTCGTGTCGATTCAACCTTTTTACATTTAAAAGAATGGTTGAGCGGTATTCGCAATGGAACCGAATTGAGTTGTGGCATCAAGGAAGGCTTTGAAGAAGCCATTACGGCGCATATGACCGGTCTTTCATGGAAACTAGGAAGACGCATAGAATGGGATCCCAAAACAGAAATGATCAAACCAATTGAAGGTGTTGATTTTGATGCTGTTTTGCTGGGCAGTGCTATTTATTAGAAGTATTGTAAACTAAAGGACCCAGGCAAGTAACAAACATTTTTATATTGTATCTCATATCAATAAGTATTGCCTATGTCTTTCTTTCTTGTATTGATTTATATCAATTAAATAATTGATAAGCCTCCAAATCGAACAAAAACTTTTGACTTCCGTATTATCTATCTTAATTAATATTGTCAGTAAGATACCCCAGAGGGTCCTGGCTGGAACAAGAGAATAAAAATCGACTAACTAATTTTAACAATATTCAGATCTGCTTTTTTTCAGGTCTCAAATAAAAGCTGAATTCAAAAAACGAATAATAAAAGAAACAAACGAAGATCAATTCGGGCCTAAAAGTCAAAATAACAGAAATATGCCAGAGAATAAATCCTCTCACACTAGAGGAAACTGGTATCACTGAATTCAACTCTGTTTTGTTCTTTGTAAAAAATGCATAAAGCTGCCCGCCACCAGCTATTAAACTCGCAATGATAATTAACGTAAGGCCCAGAATTGAATCACCTGCGATTTTATAACTCAACCATATGCTAATCACAACAAAAATGGTAGAAATACGAACTGCCCAATTCCATCCAAAAACGACTGGTAATGTCTTATAACCTGCCTTTCTATCTGCTGAAATGTCTTTGAGGTACCCTATCAATACAAAATGGGCGTAAGAAAAAAAACTTAAGGCAATCAGCTCCTGTAGATTTGTATCTGAAAGTATTTTAAGATTTTCACCCGTTAAAGAGATATAGCCCATAATAGGCAATAAGGCAACAATCCAGGCATTATAAAGTGGACCAGCAAACCAATAACGTTTTTTCACTATCGAATAGGATGCCAAGCCTGCTACTGAAAGAATGCAAAGCAAAATATTCCAAATATTTAGATACACTAATATTCCTGAAATCAAAAGCAAACCGATGAGACTAACTATCGTCACCCATTTTACACTGATCAAACCTTGAGAAAGGGGTCTATACGGAGCTGAAATCACATCCGTGTCTAATTGAAAACAATCTGTTAAAGCCTGTCCAAAACCATATCCTAAAAATAAGGGAATAAAAGCTAGTAATTGATCAAAAAGGTCAAAATTTCCAGTTCCTGCAATAGATATTCCAGCGAATCCTGATATACCTGAAACAAACATCAAGTAAGGCCTCATTTGAATGAGATATGCCTTCCAAAATGCTCCAGTATAAGGCTTAAGATATTGAGTGCTATTTTCCATAAACAATCATTTACTGCATTCTATTGATAGCCTTCGGTAAGATGGAATAACTTACTTCTTTGGCCATTTCGATCTCTCCATCAAACTCGACTGGGATTAATACCTTTGACTTTATGAATAATTCCTTGACAAAACAGGAATGTCTTTTCTTTCTACCCGAAAAGACTCCCTTATGCAAATCTTTCATTACCATTATCAATTCTTGCTTATTCATATTTTCACAAAAATTCAATCCCATTCTCCCATCATTTGATAAGATCTTCTGATCAAATCTCATCTTGCCTGAAATATGCCGCGTTTTTAAAACTGCCAGATAACTGATAACACGCTCTTTTTCCAGCCCCTTATATTTCATGCACAAACGGTAATTTTTAAAATTAAAAATTGACTTTATTGTTGTGTATAAAATAGTAAGATTTGTCCATCTTGATTTTAAATTATGGATGATGAAGTCTTCTTTATTAAAGAGCCAATTGGCGCTGGCACCTACCCCAATACTTGAATTTCCTAAAAACAACTTTTTATTTAATTTTTGATTTTCATCCATGAATAAGGCGAGCCCAAGATCAACTGGCGTTACATTATTAACATCAATTTTTAATGGGATATCCTTTATACTTCTGGTTACAGGCTTCAACAGATCATTACTAGACCCTAAACCAATAAATCCAATATTCAGTTCAGACATGATAATTTTGGGATCATGTAGCAAAGTGTTCAGGATCATATTTGCAGTCCCATCACCTCCTGCGCTTATTATATTTCTCAAACCGTTATTCACTATCTGATCATGAATACAAGTTTTTATATCAAAAGGAATAGTGAATTTGATAATTTCTGTTGTCCCGGGCATTAACCGCAAGATGTCTCCGGCTATCAGCTCCCACTTCTTTTTAGCCTTTTTATGATTAGCATCCAGATTTACCAATATCAGTACTTTCATTTTATCTTTCAAATTCAAAAAATTCAACTATACTCAATAATCTATCCGTTTCTATATCAAACTTAAAGACATCTAACATCAAGAGATAGTCTTTGTCCATTTGTAACTCCAAACGTATTCAATAAACTGTAAGGCATCCTGCTGATAGCAATAGGATTAAATAATTTATATACGAAATCATCTTTGGTGCAGCAAATATTCAAATATTGAATATTTCTTTTCTGTAAAACATCTAACGCTTCGTTTACAGAGCCAATATTTGATTTATTAAAATGATATAAAGTAGCAAATTTCAACACATCTCCAGTTACAGGTATTTTTTTTGTTTTTGACTTAAAACTATTAATCGATTTAATCCCCATATTTAAAAAACAGGTCATATCCTGAATTTTTAGCTGGTAAGTGGAATATGTTTTCCAAATCTTAATACCATTTTCGGTTTCGATAATATATTTTTTTAACTTTTCTGAGTTACCTAACATTTCAATTGATAAAAGTTGATCACTCAATGCAAGGTTTGAATATTTCACCCTTTTAAATGTTGGCACCGTCAAATAGATAAAGTTGTATGCCTGCCATTCTCGTGATATGAAATGAACAACACTTGTCATGGTTTCATTGCTTGATTTGAAAGTTGTAAAGTATTCTGATATTCCATTGTCAGCCAAATAAACATCAATCAAATGTTTTGCAAATTCCTTAGCAATTCCCCTGTTCTGATATGGAGGAGCCACCTTTAGATCATAACCGAACCCTACGTCTGTTATAATGTTCTCAATCATAAGAGGTACTATCGATACCGCAGAAACACCAATAATCTCAGTTCTATTTTGGTTAAGTGCTACAAAAACATCGTATCTATCAAATATTTTTGACCGGCTTAAAAATTCAGGTCTCACCATTTCAAGCTTCACACCTTTGCCTTGAGGTGTACTATGTTCCAAATCAAGTAAACCACTTTCATGTTCAGCCTTGTATGCATCAATATGATAGGATAGTTTTCTCATTTTTTAAGTTCTAAAGAAATTACCTGATACATACCTGTTTGCTCCTGCTCAGTCAAATCTATTACAGAACCGAATTCTGTTTCCAGATCATTCATTTGTCCAATTTCCATACGATTTCTCAAAAAAGCCCGAAGCACAACCACTGTACCGTTTAGAGTTTTATGATTTATTTGCAGTAGTAATTTCTTCATATAACCAAGCTTTTTAAAACTCAAAATATCTGATAATGAAAAAAAACAATGAGTTGATTGATCAAATTCGAAGTCCTTACAGAACTCCAAAACATCCTCCTGATGAAAATATATTTCAAAATCTTTTTCTTCCATTTTTATTTTCACTTTTTCCAATACTTTTGTGTCCATTGAAGGTGGTAGAAAATCTTTAGCCATCTCATCAAAACCTCCCTTAAACACAAGGTGAAACATACAGTTGGAAATGACCTTACTCTCTGTTATTGTGTGATGAAAGGCATCTGGAATTCGATATTGTTCTGCATCCTTGGCTATAAAAGACGGATCTTGATTTCCTGCAGA
>NZ_JBPCUJ010000153.1:0-6691 GCF_051011215.1 Lutimonas sp. | reverse complement strand
CCGTTGGTCGCAGCACTCAAAGGGCTGCATAGGAACAAAGCCATGTTGGCAATCTCTTTTGGCTCTGCAAATCGTTGAAGCAAAGAGCTATTTCGATCTGTACTAAAAAAATCTTGAGCAACTGTTTCCCTCGACACTCCTTGATTTTTAGCCTGTTCTTTTAAAAAATCTTGCGCACCCTGAGTCAGTGTAGAACCTGGTATGATGGTGTTCACCGTTACTTTTGAACCCTTGGTAGTCTGAGCAAGTCCTCTGGATAAGCTGAGTAATGCCGCCTTGGTAGTGCTGTAAGCGATTAAATCTTCTGGAACAAGTTGTGCACATTCACTCGAAACAAATAAGATCCTGCCCCAATTCCGGTCAATCATTTTTGGTAAAAACCATCTCGATAACTGAACACCGCTTATCAGGTTTACCTGAATCATATCCTGCCAATGCGCGTCGGTGGTTGCTTCAAATGATTGTGATGAAAATATACCCACATTATTAATAAGAATGTCAACCTGTGGAATATTATCCTTTATGGTACCAATTGATTTTGGGTCTTTGAAATCAACGGCAATGCCGGTAACCTTGGCACTTTTTCTGTTCGTTTGTAACCTTGCCATCGCAGCATCTACAGATTTTTGGCTGCGCCCGTTGATAATAACCTTGGCGCCTTCATCCAGGAACCCTTCAGCCATGGCAAAACCAATGCCTGAGGTTGAGCCTGTGATAAATACTGTTTTTTGATCTAATTCTAAATTCATACTTATGAAATAATGCCCCAGGGGCTAAAAATAATCCAAAGTGTCAGCACACAGAAGATCAATAAAATGGTCAGAAAAACATCTGTTGACCAGGTTATTTTAACGTTTAATTCTTCTTTACTAAAAGTCACTAATTCCAAAAGTGCTGGTTTTTTAGCACTTCCTATTTTACTGAAAATCATGAGCACACCAACACTAAAAACGAATAAAACAATGGCATAGTGCAAGAAGTTAATATCCAACATGAGCTGTAACAAACTACCCTGTTCCACGATGATGATTCCTTCTTTGCTCAGATACTCTGTTACCAGTCTGAACATACCCAAGGCAAAACCCGACCAAAGTGCTACAATAGCTCCTTTGGCGTTGATCCATTTGAAAAACAAGCCAAACAAAAAAACCGCTGCAATAGGGGGTGAGATATAGGCCTGAACGCTCTGTAAATAATGAAAAAGCCCGCCACCCATTAAGGTTTTCATAAAGGGGATCCATAAAAAACTGGCAATAACCAGAACGAGCGTTGCCAGCTGACCAACCCAGACCAGTTCCTTTTCACTGGCATTGGGTTTGTATTGTTTGTAAAAATCGAAGGTGATCAGGGTTGATGAGGAATTAAAGGCAGAGGACAGTGAACTCATTAAGGCAGCGAGAAGACCGGAAATGGCCAGCCCTTTTAATCCAATGGGTAAAAATCCATTGATCATTGCCGGTAAGGCATGGTCGGGATTGTCAAGTGAAAAGCTCAACATCCCTTTTTGAGCCAACGCATAGGCAATAACCCCAGGAATAAAAAATATAAAAACGGGGAGCAGTTTTAAAAATCCGGCAAACAAGGTTCCTTTTCGGGCATTGCTGATATCCTTTGCGGATAAGGTTCTTTGCACAATAAATTGATCTGTACACCAATACCAGACCCCCAAAATGGGTGCTCCAAAGAGCATTCCCGTCCATGGATAAGAACTATCATCAACGGGCCTCCAAAGGTTGAAGAAACTTTCAACTGGCGGATTACCGGGTGTTGACGAGGCATCTGCGATGGTTTCGATCATTGCATCCCATCCTCCGATCTGCATCAAACCAAAATAGGTGACGGCACCTGTTCCTGCCAATAAAATAAAAGTCTGGATCATGTCGGTATAGATCACAGCTTTCAGGCCTCCAAGAATGGTGTAAAAACCTGTAGCTACAATGGTAATAATAGCTCCGGTCCAAAATGATATGCCCATGGTTTCAAACACCAGGGCACCGGCAAAAATGATGAGTGATATTTTCGTAATCACATAGGCCAGTACAGACACTACGGAAAGGTAATTTCTACAGGCTTTTGAATAGCGAATTTCAAGAAATTCAGGCATGGTATACACACCGGACCTTAAATAAAACGGGACAAAAACCCAGCCGAGTAAAATGAGGACTAATGCGGCAATGATCTCGAAATTAGCCTGAGGCATTTCAGCTCGTGCACCGGCTCCTGAAACTCCTATAATGATTTCAGACCCAATATTAGAAGCAAAAAGGGAGGCGCCGATAACAAACCAGCCCGCACTTTTTCCTGCCAGAAAATAGTCTTTAGAATCTCTGTTTCCCTTTGAACTTCCACCACCTTTTGAAACCCACCAGGCAATCCAAAGAATGATAGCAAAATAGAGAAGGACAATCGAAATGTCAATAAAATGTAGGTTTCCCAGCATGGATACTTCTAAGATTTTGGTCAATGATATAAATGTAGGAATTATTTAGGAAACCTGATTTTTACCATTTTGAAAGACCCAGCAACTTTTTACCTAATTCATTTAATGCTGCCTTTTCATATTTTAATTGCTCAAAATTTCTTGGATCCCCCGGGAAAGCATATCCGCTGGGTGCAATTCTTTTTTCCCATGAGTTGATACGCCAATTTTTTAGTTCCTCGTTGTCTTCTTCCGCAGGCATCATTGATATGTATTGCGCAATTCGAACTTTATCTTTGGACAGGTTGGGACGGATGCCATGTGGTTGGGTGCTGTTAAATATCAGCAGGTCTCCGGCGTTTAGTTTGACCTTTACGATTTGTTCGGTCAAATCACTTACATCCGGTTGAAAGTGATCACGATCTTCGGGTTGTCCCAATTTCCAGGTATCATAATTTCTGTAGAGCCATGGGATGCATTGAAAGCCACCCATATCTTCATCATTTTGATCGGCTAAGGCCAATACGCCTTGAACATTTTGAGGTTTGGTTTCAGGATCATAATCCCAGTGGATAAATCCTTTGTATTCAAAACCAGGTCTGATCGGGAAGTTTAAATTAGCTCTGTCTATGGTGACCCAAAGTTTTTCCGTGCCCCATATATCAGCAAAGGCATCATATACTCGTTGATTTTGTCGATTATTCCACAAAGCCTGATTATTATATACTTCAACCATCCCTGTACCTGCCAGTTCTTTCATTTCTATTTCAGCCCGAGGAGGTGCATACCAGGTATTTTGGTCTGAAGCAGTTTTTTCCTCAAATTCCCATAAGAAATCGGCTGTTTTTTTGGCTTGCTCTTTGGGTACAGCGTTTTTAATGACCACATACCCATTCTCTATCCAAAACTTCCAATCTGCTTCCGACAAGACCTTCAATGCTTTTCCATTCGATCGGTCGTTCAGTTTTAATTCACTGCTGGTTGCGGTGGACGGGTTGCCAGGAATTTCTTTGTGATTTTGATTTGGACTTTCTCTTTCGTCTATTTTTTCGTTTTGATAATTCATGTTCGTCGTTTTTTAATCGCTTAAGCCAATTGTACAAGTCAAAGATAGCCGAGAACAAAAGCGATGGCTACGCTTATAATGATTGAAATTTGAACAATATTGATTATTGAGTTATATATATATCAATTATTAGCTAATTTTGTTTAAATTCATACAATGAAAACGGAATTAGAGCATATTCAACCCAAACAGGGAAGTTCTTTGAGTCTGTCGGTGAACCCGGACTTCAGTGACTTTTTTTACTGGCATTTCCATCCTGAGTTTGAATTGGTTTTTATTGATGGAGTTGATGGCAATCGACACGTAGGAAATCATTTGTCTCGATTTCAAGGTAGTGATTTGGTATTGATAGGATCTTATATCCCCCACTTAAATTTTGACTATGGCATCAAAGATCCGTATGAAAAAATAGTTGTACACATTCAGCAAAGTTTTTTGGAGAATGCTTTTCTAACCACGCCGGAATTAGAACCCATTCACAGATTGATGGAAGCATCAAAAAAAGGTGTTGCTTTTGGAGAGAAAACAAAATTACTGCTGAGAAGGCGCATTAAAGACTTGCCGAAATTGAATGATTTTGAGCAATTTCTTGAGTTGATAGATATTTTAAATACCCTGGCTCAATCAGGTGATAAGGAATACCTTCACGAGCATCCGGTTAAAAATCAGTTTAACACAAAAGACAAGAATCGAATTGACCGAATTTATGCCTTTGTTGATGAGCATTATAAAAGGAGGATCGATATTGAGGAAGTGGCTTCTTTAAGTCATTTTTCCAAACCTGCATTTTGTCGTTATTTTAAAAAAATGACCAAGCTGACCTTTACGCAGTTTGTGAATCATTATAGAATTGATAAGGCTAAGAAACTTTTGTTGTCAGGAAAAAACGTCACAGAAACCTGCTTTGCCAGTGGATTTGAAAGTCTGTCTTACTTTAACCGAACCTTTAAAAAGATTACAGGAACCAATCCTATTTCTTTTCGTTCAAAGTTTCAAACCTAATCGCCTCGGAACGGAGGGTTCTTTTCCTTCTGTTCCGAGGCGATAAGCGCTCAGGATTTTATATACCTGCAGCTTGTTAATAGTTCTTATAAAATGAAATCAGTTTATTGTGTAGCTGAGATTGAATCGGCTTTGTGAATTCAACAAACAATTGTTGCGGTGGAGCCGGAGTGATTCTTTTGTTCTGACAGATCACAACCTGCTCATCACTCAAGGCTCTCTGGTCGCCGTTAAATTGACCCCATTCATGGAACCATACAAATTCACCCGGTAGATCCTGGTAAACGATGTCTTTATCATTCATCCCATTCTTTGTGATAGATAAATTTACAAGACCTCTTGAAATGACTTCCATTCTGTAGAGAGCAACTTCTGCATTCACGGTTCCAACAACCTCTTTTTTTCTTCCGCTGTCTAACGTTATTTCTCCGATGACCACGCTATCTCGCTCCATTTTTTCAATGGTTTCTTTGGTATGTGTTTCTCCAACTACAAAATCCTCAAAATTAACTTCCAGTATTTGATCCGGATTCTGTACATTATTATTGGCAGCTTCTTCCGGAGAGTAGAACCTGATAAATTCATTATTTTCTATTTGCTTTAAGGTATTCTCCACTTGCTTATAAAACAGGTCGGCACTTACTTCATAAAACCTGGATTGAACAGGTTTCAGGTTCGCTACAACATGAAGGATAGAACGGTGGTATGACTCGTCTATTTTTTCACCTACATTTCTGTACCCAGGGACGAATTTATCTGCTTCTAAAAAATAATAATAGGCCTGCTTGGCGTTTTCACGATTTCCCATCGAAAGCTGATAAAGACCGGCTTCAAATTGTTCATCTGCCGCTAAAGGTTTAATTCTATCAAGGGTTTTATAGTATTTCTTTGGATTGCTGATAACTTGCTGAGCACCTGGTGAACGTTGTATACTTTCATACATGCTATTCAGTTTTCTATAGGTTCCAGCTGCTTTGGTATATTGAAAGTCGACATTGGCATGGTCCTGATTTTCAAGTTTATCCATAAAGGCATTCACTGCCTGAGGATAGGCATTTGCCAGTGTTTCCCGAGCATTTTTGTTGTTTGGACTTTTGCGCAGTTTTTCAACGGAACGCATGACGGAATCATAATAATTCCCTTTTTCATATTGACTTTTTGCCGTTGTACATGCCACAACAACACTCAAAATGATCAAAATACCACATATACTTTTTGCAATCTTCATTCTTTCTAAGACTTAAGTTTGGTTAAAAAAAAATACTGTCAACTTTTTAGATAACGCAAATGAGCGCTATATATTGAATTAATTAGTTTTTTATTTCTGTTAGAACCTTTCCAGAGCTGGATTCAGGAGCAGGAATACCCAGATATGCGGATAAAGTTGGTGCCAGATCTGCGGGATGTACAAGCTGATTGATGGATTTATGATCTATGTCGGGACCTGAAAAAATAATGGGAACATGGGTGTCATACTCCCATGGTGAGCCGTGCATGACTCCTATAGGGCCTTTTTCAAAAAGAAACCAATAAGGGGCTTGAGCCACATAGATATCTCCTGAGCGTTGCTCATTAAAATTGTTTTTGATTTTAATATGAATGGGATCTTTTGACGGTGATTGGATTTGATCTTTTGATAAAGCGACAGCGATTCCAGTAACTTTTGACAGTTCGGTAGCGATCACATTTGCTACATGGGAGGCATCCAGACCTGCTCTTTGAATAAGATCCTTTTTTAAGTACAGAGATGGTCTGAAAAACGTTTTGGCTATAGAATCTATGCCAAAGCTGTCTGCACCTATTCTATTGGTTATATCAATGATGTCAGTTGAATAAATACGACCCACTTCCATACCTTTTTCATTCATATATTCCGGCATTTCCGCCATACCATGATCGGCAGAAAGAACGATGAGTGTGTTGTCCATGCCCACTTTTTTATCAATAAATTCAAACAAACTCTTTAAAGTTTTGTCCAGTTGTAAAACCATATCTTCATTTTCCAAACTTGAAGGTCCAAAGAAATGATTCACCGCATCTACTCCTGAAAAACTAATGGCCAAATAATCTGTTATAGCATCCTGACCCAGATTTTCATTCTCCACCAGCTTTTTGGCAAAATCCAGCAGTAAGGCATCTCCTTTAGGGCTGACGATTATTTGAGTATATAGCAAGGGGTGGTTTATGCCACCAAATTGATGAGG
>NZ_JBPCUJ010000152.1:0-29558 GCF_051011215.1 Lutimonas sp. | reverse complement strand
GAAATAAATGGCAATTGATATGATCCTATTAACCTCGGGAAGAAATATGCCGCTTCCTCTGGTAGGTTTGCATACCATTGTAACATAAATTGATCGAACCAGAAATACGTCCAGAAAATACTGAATCCAAACATGTATTTCGCAAGATCATGTATATGACTGTCATTTACAAAAGGTAACACACCTTTACTTCTCAGATAAATCGTTACCAAAGCAATGGTTGTAATGGCAGAAACCAATACACTGGCAAATACATAGAACGAATATAATTGACTATACCAATGTGGATCTAAAGACATTAACCAGTCAAAAGACATGAATAATTCAATAATACCGAAAAGAACTATAAACGCCACTGACAAGTTGAAGTTCTTTTTATAAATAGTAATATCTCCAGATTTGTCCAATGCCAGTGAATTCTTTCTAAGCATGAATCTGAAAATATTATAGACAAACAAATAGATAAAACTACGGATCAACCAGCCCGGCGTATTTAACCACCAGCTCTTTCCAGCAATGATAGCGTCATAATGTTCACTGTTTGGATCAAAAGTACCTTCCGCCATCCATACATAAATATGATTCATATGAAGTCCTGAAAGCAACAAGAATAAAAATAATAAGATTGATCCCGGCAAAATATAGGCCGTAATACCCTCCATTACTCTAAACAATACGATTGACCAACCCGCTTGAGCAGCCCATTGAATCGCGTAAAAAACCAATACACAAACCGAAACCATCAAAAAGAAAAAAGCAGAAATAAAGAATGCTGCCCATGGTCGATTCTGTCCCTGATGTAATAGATGCTCTAAATGGCTCTGTGCCTCATCAGCACTATGACCTTCATCGTGCCCTGCGTCTGCATGAGAAGCCTCTTCCGCATGTGCCGTTGCTTCTCCGTGATGACCATCGTCATGTGCCATCGCCTGCTCTATATCCTCAGTGGTTTTAGGAGCACTAAAGAACCCGTAACCAATACCAAGCGCACCAATTATCATTAGCACAAGTGAAACCGTTTTTATCTTACCTGAAAATGTATACATTATCTTCTGTATTTATTTTTTACTTTATTTTTTACTTTAAAAGATCTGCTCTAAGATACTCTACGTATTGAACCACATTCCATCTTTCTTCTTCTGTCAACTGACCAGCATGAGAACCCATCAGGTTTCTACCATGCATAATCACGTGATAAATACTTCCTTCTGTAATATCTCTGTCTTTATAGTTAGGCACTCCCAAGAATTTTTCATTCTTCACTAAAGTTCCCATTCCATCACCTGTATCACCATGACAAGAAGAACAGTAAATTTTATAAGTAACCTTTCCTTTTTCAAGACTTACTTCAGTTGCAGCAGCAGGAGCCTTTAAAGAATCCTTTGCCATTTGATATCCTTCTTCAGAATCCGGATAGTCATACACTGTTGCTCCTCTTGCGATACTACCTTTGGCAGGCAATTGAGAGGTCACCCCATTTTTAAAAACAGGGTTTTCGGTATAGGTTTCATAAGGAACAGCTTCATACATATCTGTATCCCCCATAAATTGTACGCTTCGCTCTGTTGGTCTTTCATCACCACAGGCAACGAATAATACCATTACTAAACCAACAATCGTTATCTTGAATATATTCTTCATTCCTATTCTTTTAATGCTTATCAACAATTTTAGTTTCAATCGCTCCGGTCTTTGTCAAAAAAGCTTCTAATTCTTTTTCATCCCCGGTTACAGGAACTTCCATTAAAAACATATTATCTGTTGTACGAGGATCGGGGTTTGAAGCTTCCACAAAAGGACCAATCTTACTTCTCATATAAAACGTGAGTACCATCAAATGAGCGGCAAAGAACACGGTTAATTCGAACATGATCGGCACAAAGGCAGGCATGTTTTCAGCATAACTGAAACTAGGCTTACCTCCAATATTCTGTGGCCAGTCTTCGATCATCATATAATTCATCATCCAAACAGCAAAACACAAACCTGTAACACCGTACATAAAAGCTGTAATTGCAATTCTTGTATCTGCAAGACCCATTGCCTTTTCCAGTCCATGCACTGGAAACGGTGTGTATACCTCATCAATGTGATGATCGGCTTCACGAACCTCCTTAACGGCCTTTAAAAGTACATCGTCGTCGTCGTAAATGGCATGTATAACTTTATCACTCATCTTGTTTAGTTTATCAATTTTATCAATTGTGATTTTTACTTAGTGTCTCTAGCTCTTTTATAATTGTCTCCTGAAGATTTCAAGATCGATTTTACCTCTGCCTGAGCAACTGCAGGGAATGTTCGTGCATATAACAGGAACAATACAAAGAAAAATCCTATAGTTCCTATGAAAATTCCTATATCGACAAAAGTAGGTTCAAATTGTGTCCAGGTAGAAGGCAAGTGACCTCTACTTAAATTGATCACAATAATATCGAATCTTTCAAACCACATTCCAATATTGATGATAAGGGCCATTATAAAAGAAACTGTATAATTGGTTCTTAGTTTTTTAAACCAAAGTAATTGAGGGAATACTCCATTACAAAGAATCAGTGCCCAAAAGGCCCACCAATATGGTCCTGTTGCAGCTCCGATTGAAAGGTATGTGAAGTCTTCGTAAGAACTTCCTGAGTACCAACCTACAAAGAACTCGGATAAATAAGCAACCATTACAATACCACCGGTCACCAATATCACCTTGTTCATATTCTCGATATGACCTCTTGTGATATAGGCCTCCAAATTGGATACCTTTCTCATGACAATCAATAAGGTTTGTACCATAGCAAATCCTGAGAATACCGCACCAGCAACAAAGTAAGGAGGATACACCGTTGAGTGCCATCCTGGAATTACCGAAGTAGCAAAGTCAAAGGATACAATGGTGTGTACTGAAAGTACCAATGGTGTTGCCAAACCGGCTAATACAAGAGATACTTCTTCAAAACGCTGCCAGTCTTTCGCTCTACCTGTCCAGCCAAAACTTAGCAAGCTGTATATTTTCTTTTGAAATGGTTTTGTTGCTCTGTCTCGAATCATCGCAAAATCAGGTAATAAACCTGTATACCAGAAAACCACTGATACTGTCAAATACGTTGAAATCGCAAAAACATCCCATAATAATGGTGAGTTAAAGTTGGTCCATAAATTTCCAAATTGATTCGGAATTGGCATTGTCCAATAACCATTCCAGATACGTCCCATATGAATCAATGGAAAAAGTCCTGCCTGGAATACGGCAAAAATTGTCATCGCTTCTGCGGAACGGTTAATTCCCATTCTCCATTTCTGGCGGAACAATAAAAGTACTGCAGAAATCAAGGTTCCGGCATGACCAATACCTACCCACCAAACAAAGTTGGTAATATCCCAGGCCCAGTTGATCTTGTTATTCAGACCCCAGACACCAATACCAGTTCCTATGGTATAAGCAATGGCTCCAATACCCCATAAAAAGGCAATCAGGGCCAAACTGAAAACAGCCCACCACCATTTGTTGGCTTTGCCTTCAATAGGTGCTGCGATGTCATTAGAAATGTCGTGATAACTCTTATCTCCTATGATTAATGGTTCTCTAATAGGTGCTTCGTAATGAGACATAGTATCTTATAATATTAATTTATTTCTCTTTTTATATTCTATTGCCAATGCAGCCTAAGCTTCAGTGGTGTTTTTAACCTTTAACTGATAGAAAACATTTGGTTTTGTTCCTACAAAATCCAGTAGTTTAAAACTTCTGTCATCTTCGCTCAAATGGGCTACTTCACTTTTTGTATCGTTTACATCACCAAATACCAATGCACCTGTTGGACAAGCACTCGAACATGCCGAAGCAAATTCTCCATCTGCTACCGGTCTGCCTTCTTTCTTCGCATTTAAGATCGTTAACTGAGTTTTTTGAATACAGAATGAACATTTTTCCATCACCCCTCTTGACCTAACAACTACATCCGGGTTCAATACCATTCTACCCAATTCATTGTTCATATTAAAGTCAAACTCATTGTTGTTGGCATACTTAAACCAGTTAAATCTTCTTACTCTGTAAGGACAGTTATTCGCACAATAACGTGTTCCGATACAACGGTTATAAGCCATTTGATTCTGACCCTGACGTCCATGAGAAGTTGCCGCTACAGGACAAACTGTTTCACAAGGTGCGTGATTACAGTGTTGACACATAACAGGTTGAAAAGAAACATCCGGTGCATCAGAAGGTTCACCCTGTGCCTTGAAGAAATCTCCAGACCCAAAACTTCCGTCTTCTTTCCCTTGTTCAACAGTCATATCACTTGAATAATACCTGTCAATTCTCAACCAGTGCATATCTCTACTAACTCTGATTTCATGCTTTCCAACAACTGGTACGTTATTTTCAGCACCACAGGCAACAACACAAGCTGCACAACCTGTACAGGTACCCAAGTCAATTGACAGATTGAATTTAGTTCCTAAACTATCATCAAATTTTTCCCAAAGGTCTACTTTTTCCTGAGTCACCTCCTGGTGATTCAATGAGAATACCGGTGCTTGATTCCATTCCTCTTTTGGCTTGGAAACAAAATCAGCCAAGGTAGTTTCTTTGGTGATTTCACCTTCTCTACCCATGATGGTGTGATGTAACTGAACACAAGCAAATTTATGCTCTCCTGCTACTTTCTCAATGCTTACACTTTGAAATACGCCTGAAGATAATGGATAGGCATTAATACCTACATTCATATCTTTCTTAAGATCTGTTCTACCATAACCTACAGCGATGGCTACAGAACCAACAGCCTGACCTGGTTGAATATAAACCGGTACATCAGACAAGCTTACGCCATCTGCTGTGATGTTTACTAAATCTCCATTCAAAGCACCGTTGTCAACTGTTCTGTTTGTCAATCCTAAACTTTCAGCATCAATTCTTGAAACCAATAAGTAGTTATCCCAAGAAGTTCTTGTAATCGGATCAGGTAATTCCTGTAACCAAGGATTGTTTGCCTGCTGACCGTCACCCAATCCAGTTTTAGCATATACCGAAAGTTCTAATGCTGCTCCAGCTACTTTTGAAAGAGCTGCACTTGCCGCTGATACATCAACCTCGTTTGCTGTTACAACGCTTTCAGCGCTCGTAGAAAAAGTTCCGGATTGAACTGTTTTATTCCAGGACATACCTCCTAAAATAGAAGATTCCCAGTTATTTTTTATATAGTCATACGTGTTGGCCTCACTTCCCATCCACTTCAACAGACTATCCTCTAATTGACGCGTCTTAAATAATGGTTGAATGGTAGGCTGTATTAAACTGTAACTTCCACGACTCATTTCAACATCACCCCATGATTCCAAGAAATGTGGCTTGGCCACTACATAACTGCTCAAGGCAGCTGTTTGATCTAACGAGCTTGTGAAATTTATAGTTAAAGCAACCTTGCTTAAAGCTTCCGCAAATGCATTTGCATTGGCCAAGGTATAGGCCGGGTTTGAATCAGCAATAATCACAGCACCAACAGATCCTGCATTCATATCCTTGATCAACTGATGCACTTTGGCTGAATTTCCTTGACGAACATTTCGGTAGTTCTCAATGTCCATCACCTTACTCTGAATAGCGGCATTGATTGCCAAGGCAAGCAATTGAGCGTTTTCATCCTGAATACCAGTGACTACAACTGCTTTACTACCTGCTTTCTTTATTTGAGCAACTGCGGCAGAAACGGCTGCATCTACAGGGCTTCCTGTTCCTGCAGACTTTCCATTCACTATAGCTTCGTATAATTTACTCATCACCTGAAGTTGTTCAGATGGTTTTACGATCACTCTTTTATCTGCATTCCCTCCAGTTAAGGTCATGTTTGACTCAAACTGAATATGTCTTGACATCTTACCATTCTTTGGCTTTCTTCCTTTCGCATAGGAAGCGCTAAAACTACCTCCTTGCCATTCTCCCAGAAAATCAGCTCCAACTGAAACAATCACATCAGCATGGTCAAAATTGTAATCAGCCAAGGCTCTTACTCCGTACATCTTTTCAAAAGCGTTCAACGCAGCATCTTCAGAAATCGCATCGTATACAACATGCTCAAAATTTCCAACGGATGCTCCAAACTCGCCAACCAGCTTATTCAATGAAGGACTGGCTTTGGTACCGGTTAAAAGAACCACTTTTAAACCTTTGGCTTTCGCGTCGTTCAAATGAGACATCACCTCTTTATCCAAGGTGGCATAATCAGTCTCTTCTCCTTTTGAAAGAGGACCTCTTAATCTATTATTATCATATAAAGACAATACCGAAGCCTGCACTCTTGCATTGGTAGCTCCGACTTTAGAATCCTGATTTGGTTCAATTTTAATTGGTCTTCCTTCTCTTACTTTCACCAGGATATTTGCAAAATCATAGCCATCTGCAATAGAAGTGGCGTAATAATCTGAAATACCAGGGATCAAATCATCTGGTTTCACTACATAAGGAATAGAATTTACCACAGGACCCTCGCAGGCTGCCAATGAAGCAACTGCTGTGGAAAAACCTACATATTTTAAAAAGTCCCTTCTAGAAGTGTCACTGGCCTCAAGAGTTTCTTTATCTCCTAAGAACTTGTCAGTTGGTAAATCTTCTAAAAACTCACTTTTTTGCAGCTTTTCAACAATAGAACTATTTTCGTTTAGTTCTTCAACACTTTTCCAGTATTTCTTGTTAGATGCCATATTTAATCTTTGTATTTATTTTTTTTAAGCAGAACTAGGTTCAGCTCATATAATTCGTTTTTCTAGTAGTGGCATTTACCACATTCTTTTCCACCAAGCTGCGCAATCGTTACTGATTCCACATCATACTTCTTTGCCAACTCTTCATGAATCTTAGCATAGTAGCCGTTTCCTTTTAAGTCAACCGCAGTTTCCTTATGACAATCCATACACCAGCCCATCGTAAGCGGAGAGTATTGATACATCTCTTCCATTTCTTCAACAGGTCCATGACATTTCTGACATGCCACTCCACCGGCCGTTACATGCTGTGCATGGTTAAAGTAGGCAAAGTCTGGCAGCTTATGAATTTGAACCCATTTAATCGGTTTTTGTTCATAGCCTTCTATATAGGTCAGGTTTTCAGGATCCCATCCGATAGCATCATATATTTTTTGTATTTCAGCATCATAAAAAGCCTTGTCTCTTTCTGAAGAAACAGGTCCTGTATATTCAGAAATGCTTTTATGACAATTCATACATACATTTACTGAAGGAATTCCAGAGGTTTTACTGTGTTTTGCCGAAGAGTGACAATATTGACAATCCACTTTATTATCACCAGCGTGAATTTTATGAGAAAAAGCAATTGGCTGTATTGGCTGATAATCCTGGTCAAGTCCAATGTCCATTAAAGTATCAAAAAGAACATAGGCCGTAAGAATCAAAACGAAAATCGTAGCAGCTATTTTTAAGAATCCATTATTACTTGCAACAAAAATCCAGGCAATAAGCACTAACAGCACAAGGATCACAACATAACTCATCCATGCACTTGAAGTTTTCGGTGTCGCAACAGCATCTGCTCCAGCAACTGCAGCAACCTTTTGCACATCACCAACCGTTGTATAAGCAATAATAGCATCAATATCTTCATCAGACAACTGAGGGAAAGCAGTCATCGGCATTCCATTGTACTCATTGAAAACATCAATTGCATCCTGATCGCCACTGGCTCTTAAGGCATTATTATCTTTAATCCATGCTCTTAACCATTCAGCACTTCTCTTATCAGCAATACCACCTAAGGCAGGTCCGATTAACTTTTTATCTAGCTTGTGACATGAAGCACAATTTGTCTGAAACAACTTCTTACCAACCGCAACTTTTGGATCCACTTCCTGAACCGCCGCAACATCAGCTGCAGCTTCTTTCGGTTCTCCATCTGTATAGGCAAGTATATCATTAATATCCTGTTCTGACAACTGAGGATAAGGTGTCATCGGCATACCATTATATTCATTAAAAATATCAATCGCATCCTGATCTCCTGTTGCTCTTAAAGCATTGTTATCCTTGATCCAAGCCTGTAACCATTCGTTTTCTCTTCTGTCGTTGATCCCTCCCAATGGCGGGCCAATTAACTTTTTGTCTAATTTATGACATGCCGCACAATTGGCATTGAACAGCTTTTTCCCATTGGCGGGATCGGCTTCTTGTGCAGTAAGACTAAATGAGATTAAAAAAAGGAAAGAAAGGCTGATTAAGAATTTCTTAAATGAACTGCTGGGCATTACAATTTTCATTTGCATTGTTTACGTTATATTAAAAGCACCGTTTTAAAGTGCAAAATATTCCAACACTTATATAAAAATATGACAAACATCATATAATATAAAAAGATTGTGCAAAAATACATTTTCTTACGTATAGACAAAGTATTAAATATCTGTTAATATTAATTTATAATCATTCTAAATAACGAAAAATTAACCTATCTTAAAATATTCTTTTAGATTTGTAAAAAAAACCAATTTATGCGTCATTCATCTAAATTATATTTCTTTACCACCTTAATAATGGCCCTGTTCTTTCAGAACCATTTATTGGCACAGACTGAGGATGGCGTTGTGCGCATTGAAAGTAGCGCCCATGTAGACCAGATGGTTGCTCAAAAAAAGGAATACAACAAGTCATTAGACAAGATTAATGGCTTTAAAATCCAGATCTATTACGGCAGTGAAAAGGAGTGTTATGAGGTCAAGGAAGAATTTACATCTTTATTCCCGGAGATTGCCACTTCCATCATTTTTAGCACCCCTCAATGGAAGCTTCAAATCGGAAATTACAGAACCAGACTCGAAGCGGACCATGCCATGGTTGGCATCAAGAAGGAGTATCCTTCCGCCATAGTTTTAGCCACTGAGATTGACTTAGAATAAATAAATTCTCACACTTATAATTCTCCGTATGAACGAACATTTAGATGCCTCCAATAAGAATCTAAATCCAGAGGAATTTGATCTTGAAAAAAAACTGAGACCACTGTCATTTGATGACTTTGCAGGGCAGGATCAAGTACTTGAGAATTTAAAAATATTTGTAGAAGCAGCCAATCAAAGAGAAGAAGCTCTCGACCACACGCTGTTCCATGGCCCTCCCGGCCTTGGAAAAACCACTTTGGCACATATTATAGCCAATGAATTAAACACCAACATTAAAGTAACATCAGGACCGGTACTGGACAAACCCGGCGATCTCGCAGGTCTACTCACCAACCTGGGCGAAAGAGACGTATTATTTATTGATGAAATTCACAGACTAAGTCCTGTTATTGAAGAATACCTCTACTCTGCCATGGAGGATTACAAGATTGACATCATGATTGAGTCAGGTCCAAATGCCCGGACAGTTCAGATTAATCTCGAACCATTTACACTTATAGGTGCAACGACAAGATCAGGCTTACTCACTGCGCCCATGCGCGCCAGGTTCGGCATAAGCAGCAGATTACAGTACTATACTACTGAATTATTGACACATATTATTCAACGTAGTTCAGGGATTTTGAATGTTCCCAACTCCATGGAGGCTGCCATTGAAATTGCGGGAAGAAGCAGAGGAACACCGAGAATAGCAAATGCCTTACTCAGACGTGTCAGGGATTTTGCTCAGATCAAAGGAGACGGTACGATTGACATCAAAATTGCTAAATATGCACTCAACGCATTGAATGTAGACAAGCATGGCCTGGATGAAATGGACAATCGAATTTTAAGCACCATCATTGACAAATTCAATGGAGGACCTGTTGGAATCAGCACCCTTGCGACTGCAGTGGGTGAAAATGCAGAGACCATTGAAGAAGTCTATGAGCCCTTCCTGATACAGGAAGGATTTGTAATGAGAACTCCTCGTGGAAGAGAAGCTACGGCCTCCGCGTATACCCATCTGGGAAGAATAAAAGGAACATCGCAAGGCGAGCTTTTTTAAGGCTTTTATATTCCAGGTAAAGACTTGGGCTTATTGAAGGTTCAATTAAATAAATTCTATTCCTTCACCTTGGGAATATCAGATCAAACCATTATTTAACTTGATTAACAAAGAAAGACATAGTCATTGGATAAAAAATGAAGCTGCTCGCCTCGGCTTTACTGCCTGTGGCATATCGAAAGCTGCATTTCTGGAAGAAGAAGCAAGTCATTTAGAACAATGGCTGAGCAATAATTATCATGGAGAGATGCGCTATATGGAAAACCACTTTGATAAAAGACTGGATCCAAGCCTGCTGGTTCCCGGATCAAAAAGTGTTATTTCTCTAATGTATAATTATTTCCCTCATCAGCATCAGGACAAAGAAAGTTATCAAATATCAAAATATGCCTATGGGCAAGATTACCATCATGTAATCAAGGACAAATTAAAAGATCTTGTGAAAGCCATGCAGCTGGAAATGGGGAGTTTTCATGCACGGGTATTTACTGACTCTGCTCCGATAATGGAAAGAGCCTGGGCCAGAAAAAGCGGATTAGGATGGCTGGGCAAACACTCCCTTTTAATTTCGAAGAAAAAAGGTTCTTTTTTCTTTTTAGCTGAAATCATTCTTGATCTTGAACTGAGTTATGACACGCCTTTTAAAACAGATCATTGCGGTTCCTGTACCAAATGTATTGATGCATGCCCTACCGATGCCATACTACCCAATAACACCATCGATGGAAGCAAGTGTATTTCTTATTTCACCATAGAATTAAAAGATGCGATCCCCGGACAATTTAAGGGACAGTTTGACGACTGGATGTTTGGTTGCGATATTTGCCAGGATGTTTGCCCATGGAACAGGTTCTCAACACCCAACAAGGAAAGTGATTTTGATGCTGATGAACGCTTATTGAAGTATTCCAAAGCTGACTGGCAGGACATCACGAAAGAGGTTTTTAATGAAATTTTTAAAATATCTGCAGTAAAAAGAACCAAATTTGAGGGCTTTAAAAGAAATATTGAGTTTCTAAAAAAATAAATAACAGCAAAGGCACTTTGAAATAATTTACCTTTGTACAAAAGATAAAAACATACTGAATGGCAGCCAAAATTAAAAAAAATGACGCGTTAGCATACCACCAAAATCCAACACCAGGTAAAATCCAGGTGGTTCCGACAAAAAAGCATTCTACACAGAGAGACCTCTCTCTGGCGTATTCACCAGGAGTTGCCGAACCTTGTTTAGAAATAGAAAAGAATGAACAGGACGTCTATAAATATACTGCCAAAGGAAATTTAGTAGCCGTAGTTTCAAACGGAACCGCTGTACTCGGATTAGGTGATATTGGTCCTTTGGCCTCCAAGCCTGTCATGGAGGGAAAAGCGCTGCTCTTTAAAATTTTTGCAGATATTGATGTGTTTGACATCGAGGTTGATGCAAAAAATGTAGATAAATTTGTTGAAACTGTAAAGGCTATTGCTCCTACTTTTGGAGGCATCAATCTAGAAGATATTAAGGCCCCTGAAGCATTTGAAATAGAAAAAAGGTTAAAGGAAGAATTGAATATTCCGGTCATGCATGACGATCAGCATGGGACAGCTATTATTTCTGCGGCGGCCTTAAAAAATGCCTTGGAAATTGCAAACAAAAAAGCTGATGAAGTTCGCATCGTTATTAATGGTGCAGGTGCTGCAGCCATTTCCTGTACGCGATTGTATAAGAAACTTGGTGTTTTAAAAGAAAATATCATTATGTGCGACAGCAAAGGCGTTTTGCGGAATGACAGAACCGATCTGAACGAACAAAAAAAGGAATTCTCCACAGATCAGGATGTTCACACTCTTGAGGACGCCATGGTAAATTCAGATGTTTTAATCGGGCTCTCCGTTGGGGATATTGTCACGCCAAAAATGCTCTTATCCATGGCTAAAAACCCCATTGTATTCGCACTGGCCAATCCAAACCCTGAAATTGGTTATACATTAGCAGTTGACACCAGAAAAGACATTATTATGGCAACAGGAAGGTCTGACCACCCTAATCAGGTAAATAATGTTCTAGGGTTTCCATTTATTTTCAGGGGCGCTTTAGATGTCAGATCCACCAAGATCAATGAAGAAATGAAAATGGCCGCTGTTCATGCACTTGCAGATTTAGCCAAGGAAAGTGTGCCGGAACAGGTTAATATTACCTACAATAAAAAGAACATCACCTTTGGTAAAGATTATATCATTCCAAAACCATTTGACCTCAGGCTTATCAGTGAAATACCTCCTGCTGTTGCCAAAGCTGCCATGGAGTCCGGAGTGGCGCAACAACCCATAAAAGATTGGGATGCCTACAAAGAATCCTTAATCGAAAGATTGGGCACCGGAAGTAAATTAATGCGACTTATTACCAGCAGAGCGAAATCTGATCCTAAAAAAGTAATATTTGCCGAAGCTGACCAGTTAAGTGTTTTAAAGGCAGCACAGATCGCTTATGATGAAGGAATTGCAATTCCTATTTTACTGGGAGATAAAACGGCTATTGAAAGTCTGATGAAAGAAATTCAATTTGAAGGTGACATTACCATTATTGATCCCAAATCAAAAGATGAAGAAAAGCGTCGCAACGCTTTTGCAGAAATTTATTGGAGAAAAGAGCAACGAAAAGGTATGACCTTGCTGGAAGCTCAGAAATGGATGCGAGAACGCAACTATTTTGCAGCGATGATGGTCAACGAAAACCACGCGGATGCATTGGTTACGGGTTATACAAGAAGTTATCCTACCGTGGCAAAACCGATGATCGAACTCATTGGGAAGATCAAAGGAATTCGAAAAATCGCCGCCACCAACCTCATGCTGACAGAAAAAGGACCTCTGTTCTTATCGGATACTGCGATGAACATTAATCCGAATGCCAAAGAATTAACTGAAATAGCCAGAATGACGGATAAGACCATGAAAATGTTTGGCTTAACACCAAACCTGGCCATGGTGTCATTTTCTAATTTTGGTTCTTCTAAGTCGGATTCCGCCGTAAAAATGTCTGAAGCGGTAAACTATCTGCACAAGTTCTTTCCTCATGTTAATATTGATGGGGAATTACAGGCGGATTTTGCATTGAATGAAAAGATGAGGGTTGAAAAATTCCCTTTTTCCAAATTGCAAGGCAAGAAAGTCAACGGGTTGATCTACCCCAATCTTGAATCGGCGAATATTAGTTACAAATTATTAAAGGAGATTCATTCGTCGGATTCGATTGGCCCCATCATTATGGGACTTCAAAAACCTGTCCACCTCATCCAGTTAGGAGCCAGTGTAGATGAAATTGTCAATATTGTTTGTATTGCCGTAGTCGATGCCCAAAGCAGAAGAAAAAAATAAGGCATTGAACCTTCAAATCCTATTTTTATTCATGTCATATCCGGGTTTTGGAAGGACTGTAAAAGTCGGTTGATAATGTTATTAAATTAAGTCTGACATTTTCATTTAAAGCGCTTAAAATTATTACATTTGAATCCATCACGATTCAAAATTTATGATTACACATATTCAAGGAAAAATGGTCGAGAAAAATCCCGATCATGTGGTTGTTGAATGCAATGGTTTGGGCTATCACATCCATATTTCTTTACAAACATTCTCCAACATACCAGATCAGGAAAACCTGAAATTATATACACATCTCGTCATACGGGAAGATGCTCATATTCTATTTGGTTTTTACACAAAAACGGAAAGAGAAATCTTTAAACTGTTAATTTCTGTTTCTGGCGTTGGACCGAGCATTGCCATCACGATGTTGTCTTCTATGGATACCCAGGAAATTCAACAGGCCATCGGCAGCGAAGACGTCGCTAAAATTCAATCTGTAAAGGGAATCGGATTAAAAACAGCACAAAGAGTAATCGTTGATCTGAAGGATAAGATTTTAAAATCTTACGAAATTTCAGAAGATTTATCAGTTTCAAACAATACAATTAAAATTGAAGCGTTATCAGCTTTAGAAGTCTTAGGATTTTCTAGAAAAAAAATTGAAAAAGTTATACAAGTTATTTTACAAAATTCTCCGGATATAAGTCTGGAGGAACTGATTAAACAAGCGCTTAAAAACTTGTAACTGTTGATCAAAATAAAACGATTTAAATATAATCTCCCTATTATATTAATTGTGCTTTTATTAAGCACGACTTTTGCCTCGGCTCAAATAAATTCGGAGAATAATTCAGTAACTAGCGGTCAATCAACAACTTCAGCCAGAAACGACACAATTCAACCACTTCCATATTCTTTTAACAGCAACCAGAGCGGGAGCTTATTTCTGAACGATAACAAAGAACTTGAAGTCATTTACGATCCCAAAACCGGGAACTATATTTTGATGGAAAAAATAGGCGACTATTACATCAAATATCCTACACAAATGACCGCTGAAGAATACAAGGATTACCGCCTGCAGCGTGATATGCTGGAGTATTCTAAAGACAAGATAAACGCCATTAGCGGCAAGACCAAAGGAGCTGATGACGTACAGAAAAACCTTTTACCCACTTACTATGTAAATTCCAACTTTTTTGAAAGTGTCTTTGGAGGAAACAATATTGATGTGAATGTCCAGGGTTCGATTCTGGTTAAAATGGGTTTGATTTACCAACGTGTTGAAAATCCGCAGCTTTCTGAAAACAATCGACAAAGCACCACTTTTGATTTTGATCAGGAAATTAATGCCAGCTTAAATGCAAGAATAGGAACCCGATTGAGGGTACTGGCGAATTTTGACACCCAGTCGACCTTTAATTTTCAGAATATGGTCAAGTTGGAATACACACCGACCGAAGATGATATTATTCGAAAAATTGAAGTGGGTAATGTCTCCATGCCCATTAGAAACTCACTGGTTTCTGGTGCCCAAAACCTTTTTGGAGCCAAAATGGAATTGCAGTTTGGAAAAACGACCGTGACAGGTATTTTTTCTCAGCAACGATCGCAAACGAGAAGTGTTTCGGCACAAGGGGGAGCTGTTTTGAACGAATTCGACTTTAAGGCGAGTAATTATGACAACAACCGTCACTTTTTTATAGCACATGCATTCAGAGATAAATACAACGATGCCTTGTCAAATTTTCCTTTGATCAATAGTACCATAAACATTACCCGAATAGAGATTTGGGTAACCAACAGGAACGCCACCACGACAGGAACCAGAAATATTGTAGCGCTGGCTGATCTCGCTGAAAACGATCCAAACAATATTGGCCCTGCCAATGTAACTGCCATTCCTGGCGCCCAGGACCCTTCAAATGAGGCCAATGATCTAAACAATCTTTTGACCTTGAATGGCCCGATCAGAGACATTTCTACCGTAGGTAGTGCCTTATCACCATATGCCATGTCACAAGGCAGGGATTATACCATTCTCGAAAATGCGATTAAGCTTGTTCAAGGTGTGGATTTCACAATGAATGCACAACTGGGTTTTATAACTCTGAACAGAAGGTTGGTAGATAGTGATGTACTGGCCGTTGCCTATGAATATTCTGATGGTACTGAAGTTCATCGAGTTGGTGAATTTACGGACGCAGGGGTGATTGCTCCTGATAATCTTGTGGTAAAAATGCTGCGGTCAGAGATCATCAATCCCAACATACCCATGTTTGATCTTTTGATGAAAAACGTGTATGAAATTCCAGGGGCTTTTCAGTTACAAAGTGAGGGCTTTAGATTGGAGCTTCTTTACTACGATGACAGTACGGGAGAACCAGTGAACATCTTACAAAATGCACAGACCCCGGGGGTGAATGACCGAACCCTTCTTAACCTGTTAAATCTCGACCGACTCGATCAGAACAATAATAACAAACCTGAGGGAGACGGTTTTTTTGATTATGTAGAAGGCATTACCATCGATTCACCAAACGGTTATTTCATCTTCCCTTCGATTGAACCTTTTGGAGAAGATCTGGACGACATTCTTGTTCCTGAAGATGAAGTCTATATTTTCAGGGAATTGTATGACAGAACCCAGGCGGAGGCTCAAAATGATTTTCAACAAAAAGATAAATACTCCTTTAAGGGGTATTTTAAATCTGATGGAAAAAGTGGCATCCCTTTAGGTGCCTTTAATGTTCCCAGAGGATCTGTAAAAGTTACCACTGGTGGAAGAGAACTGGTGGAAGGTGTAGATTATGTGGTTGATTATAATATTGGAAATGTTCAGATCATCAACCCGACACTGATTGCTTCTGATGCTCCTATCCAGGTAGATGTTGAAAACAACATAGGATTCAATCAGCAGAGAAGAAGGTACATGGGTGTGGATGTATTACATGTCTTTAGCGATAAACTTGCCGTGGGTGGTAACATCATCAACCTCAATGAAAAGCCATTAACTCAAAAAGCTCAATTTGGAGCAGAACCGGTCAATAATACGATTATTGGAGCCTATCTCACCTATAGAACTGAAGTACCAAAGTTGACGAAATGGGCCAATGCCCTTCCCAATATAAATACGGATGTACCATCCTACGTTTCTGTCAGATCTGAACTAGCCTATTTAATTCCAGGTACGCCAAAAGGAATTGATTTGGAAGGAGCTGCGACTTCTTACATCGATGATTTTGAAGGCGCTCAGATACCCTTAGATATTAAATCGCCAAAGCAATGGTTTACGGCCAGTACCCCGCTGGGGCAGAGTGGTGATCTTGATTTTACCAATGGAAACGTTGCAGCTGGGCTTCCTCCTGAACTGTTAACAGGAGCGGAACGATCTAAATTTTCATGGTATAATATTGACCAAATATTCTACGGATCTTCGTTACGACCGCCAAATATTGACTCTGATGAGTTGTCAAGAGCTGAAGTGAGACAGGTAAATTACAGTGAACTTTTTCCTCAGGTGGACCTGGACGTCACGCAGTCCAGTATCATCAGAACATTGGACCTGGCATATTTTCCAGCCGAAAGAGGTACCAATAATTATGATGATGGCTTCGGGGGGGATGGTAAATATATCAATCCGGAAGACAGATGGGCTGGGGTAACAAGAGCGTTGACAACTACAAACTTCCAGCAGGCCAATATTGAATACGTACAGTTCTGGTTAATGGACCCTTATGAAAACTACTCCATTCAACCTGAAGAAGGCGGACCTGTGAGCCCTCCTACCCTTCAGGATATGCAGGGAGAATTGTATTTTAATTTTGGAAACATTTCTGAAGACATCTTAAAAGATGATCGAAAAATGTTTGAAAACGGTCTTCCAATTGACGGCATTCAAATTCCCGGAAGCAATATCGAATCGACTCCCTGGTCGTCCATCCCAACTGATCAGTCTTTGCTTTACGCCTTTCCTGAAAGTGACGAAGCCAGGTTGAATCAGGATCTCGGACTTGATGGTGTTAATGATGCGGACGAGACAACAAAATATGGGAGTGTTTTTGGAGATGACCCGTCTGCTGACAATTTTCATTATTTCAGGGGAACGGATTACGACACGGAAGATGCCTCCATCATCACACGGTACAAAGATTTTAGTTTGACTGAAGGGAATTCTCCTACGATTAATAATTCTGTTGAAAACTACCCCACCTCTTCTACCACCTATCCGGACGTAGAGGATATCAATAAGGATCAAACCATGAGTGCCATTGAAAGCTACTATCAATACAAGGTTTCTCTGGATAAAACAGATCTTGTTGTCGGTCAGAATTACATTGTTGACTCAAGAGTTACAACCGTTAATTTACCAAACAATACAACACAAACCACTACCTGGTACCAGTTCCGAATTCCCATTACAACACCCGAAGATCCGAATAATATCATCAATGATATGGCTGGTTTTACTTCGATTCGTTTTATGAGAATGTTCCTGACCAAATTCAAGATTCCTGTAGTTTTGCGATTTGGAGAATTACAACTTGTCAGAGGAGACTGGAGAAGGTATACAAAAACACTTGATGACAATATTCAACCTCCTCAGGAAATCTCACCCGATGAAAATCAAAAATTCGAAGTTGGTGTTGTTAATATTGAAGAGAATGAAGACAGACAACCGATTCCTTACAGACTTCCTCCCGGTATTGAAAGAGAGCGTTTGCAGGGAACAACTACCATCCAACAGCAAAATGAACAATCCGTAACCGCCAAGGTGACTGATCTGCAACCCGGAGACACAAGAGCTATTTTTAAGAATACCACCTTTGATCTTAGGATGTATAAACAGCTAAAAATGTTTATTCATGCGGAAGGAATTGTAGGAGATATTGAAGTAAAAGATGATGAATTGATAGGAATTGTTCGACTAGGAAGTGATACCGATGATAATTATTATCAATTAGAGATACCGTTAAAAATCACGCCTTTTACGTCAACCACGGCAGAGGAAATCTGGCCTTTTGAAAATAATGTGGACGCAGATATTGAAGCTTTTGGAAATCTCAAGCTTGAAAGACTGGAAGTAGGTGCCCCTGTAAATCAATTATATCCGCAACCTCAACCTGGAGAAGCTGCCGAATACCGCATTCGGGTTAAGGGAAATCCAAACTTATCCAATATCAGGACCATCATGCTGGGTGTTAAAAATAATAGCAACCTTCCCAAAAGTATGGAACTCTGGTTCAATGAATTACGTGTGTCAGATTTTGACAATGAATCAAGCTGGGCAGCCATTGTAAACGCCGACGCCAACTTAGCTGACTTTGCCGATATCTCTTTAACAGGTAGCATGCATACTGTTGGGTTTGGAAGTCTTGATCAGATGGTTAATGAGAGAAGCCAGGATGAATTAAAACAATATGGATTGGTTTCCAATATCAATATCGGACAATTACTTCCGCGAAGGGCCAGCATGAGTATTCCGATCAACTTTAGTTTTGGAGAAGAATACAGAGATCCTAAATACGACCCAAGATTTCAAGATGTTTTATTTCAAAACGGATCCACGGATAGTGACCTGGCAAGAGATTATACCCAGAGAAAAAGTTTAAATTTTATCAATGTCCGAAAGAACAGGACCTCTCAAAGTGGCAAACCTCATTTTTATGATGTAGAAAATTTATCCCTCTCCTATTTGTACAATGAAACCTATCACAGAGATTATAACATTCAAAAATTTATTGATCAAAAAGTTCGTGCCTCTGCAAACTACACACATAGTTTTCAGCCTAAGGTGATAGAACCATTTAAGTCCTGGGGTCTGGTCAGTGACAAGGCCTATTTACAGTTTATAAAAGATTTTAACATCAATCTGCTGCCGACTTCATTTGCAATCAACTCGAATATCATCAGAACGTATAATGAACAGTTGTCAAGATCATTGGTGGAAGGTTTACCGGATTTACCATTGCTACAGCAAAGAAATTTTATGTTTGACTGGGATTACCTTGTGGCATACAACCTCACAAAATCCTTACAGTTTTCATTAAGGGCTTTGAACAATTATGTCTATGATGAATTTGACGATGATGCAAACATCCAGCTCTATGATAACTTCTTCAGAATTGGCAGACCTGATCATTACCATCAAACCTTTAATGTCACCTATAAAATTCCTTTTGATAAGTTCCCAGTATTGAGTTTTATCAATGGAACCTATAATTATACGGCGGATTATGATTGGCAGGCGCCAGCCTTCACCATGATTGATGCCATCGGAAACACCATCCAAAATGCCAATACACATAATTTAACGGCTGATATGAATATGGACCGATTGTACGATTATATCGGTTTGTCAAAATTATTCACAAAACGAAAGACGGTCGATGTAAAACAGGACCCTGAAACCGGGCAGCAACTCAAAGCTAAAAAAGGTCTCTCTACAGGGCAGAAAGTGGGTCGTGTAGCTGTGGACATCTTAACTTCCGTGAAAAACATCCGTCTTTCGTATACGGAAAATAATGGTACTTTTTTACCAGGTTTCGTGCCTGAATTTGGCTTTTTGGGTCAAACAAATTATTCCGGAAGTCTGGCACCAACCTTTGGATTTGTTTTTGGTAGTCAGGCTGATATTTTAGACAAAGCCATTACAAGTGGCTGGCTACTATCCAGAGATCCTAATGATAATTTTTACGCAAAAAATTACAGCAGGTCTCATTTTGATAAATTCGATTATTCGGCCAATGTAAAATTTACCCGTGATCTTGATATTGAATTATTTGGAAACCGGACCTATACAGAAAGTTTTAACCAGCAGCTGGATGTCATAAACGGAGTATTGGATAATACACCTCAAAATGCTGTCGGAAATTTTAGTATTTCTCAACTAATGCTTGGCGCATCTTTTAAAAATAACAGTGAGTTGTTTCAGGAATTTAAAGACAATCGTGCCATTATTTCTCAGAGACTTGCAGATGATACCGGAGCAGACATCGATGGTTTTGGAGGCACCAGTCAAGATGTGGTTCTCCCTTCCTTTTTGGCCGCTTACACCGGAAAAGATGCAAACTCAGTCCAGTTGACGGCTTTTAGAAAAACACCGGTTCCTAACTGGAGAATTTCTTACAAAGGCCTGATGGCCATTCCTTGGGTAAAGACAAATTTCAGAAGTTTCACTCTAGAGCACAGTTATCGTTCTATTTATTCTATTTTATCATTTTCCAATAACCTGAAATACGATGCTGACAATCCTTACGAAGATGTAAACAGGGATATTGCAGGAAACTACAATCCTCAAAAGCTTTATAACGGCGTGAATATGATAGAAGAATTCTCCCCTTTGATTCGTGTCGATTTCAAATTAAAAAATTCCCTTTCAGTCAGGGCTGCCTTCAACAAAGACAAAGCCTTGAATTTGAATTTTAACAACAATACCATTACCGAAGTTTCGGGTGAAGAAATTGTATTGGGCATGGGCTATCGCATCAAAAATGTGAAAATGAAATTTAAATCCAATAGTGGTGGCGGATCAACGACCTTTCAGGGCGATATCAATTTAAAACTCGACATGGGTATCAGAGATAACCTTACCATTGTGAGAGCGTATGGAATTGAAGATGAAATTGATAATGATCAGATTACCGGAGGTCAGAGTTTGGTGTCCTTTAAATTTCTTGCTGATTACTCTTTAAATAAAAATTTACTCACCTCCTTTTTCTTTGACTATAATAATTCTAAATTTGCAATATCAACAACCTATCCCCGTACTTCGATTAATGGAGGTATTAGTGTAAGGTATATTATAGGAAATTAATTTAAAGCTTAAAAAATGAACATACCAGAAAATTTAAAATTCACTAAAGATCATGAATGGGTAAAAATTGAAGGCGATATTGCAACTGTGGGCATTACAGATTTCGCGCAAGGTGAACTTGGTGACATTGTGTACGTAGATGTTGAAACGGTTGATGAAAGTATTGATCAAAATGAGGTGTTTGGTAGTGTGGAAGCTGTAAAAACAGTATCGGATCTATTTATGCCATTGAGTGGTGAGATTATTGAATTTAATGAAATGCTGGAAGATGCTCCTGAAAAAGTGAATTCTGATGCCTATGGTGATGGATGGATGATCAAGATAAAATTGAGTAATGAATCAGAAATCGACGGTTTATTAGATGCTGCAGGATATAAAGAAGTTATTGGAGCGTAATTCACTGCTCATTGCCATTGTTGCTACTATAATTCTCGCGGTTTTAAGCCTCAGTGCCGTACCCAAAATAAACATGGGACTGGGAATAAAATCAGCTGATAAATATTTGCACTTCATCGCTTATTTCGGACTTACCATATTATGGTATTTCGCCTTGAAAGACAGAATACACGAAAAGGTGTTTAAATTTTTTGTACCTTTAGCATTAATCCTTTATGGCATCATTCTTGAAGGTCTACAAAGTGGACTAACTACATACAGAACCGGTGATATTTATGATGCATTGGCAAACACTGCAGGTGTTATGGTAGCCTTATTGGTTTTCAAAAGATTATTAAAGTGGTACAGGACAATTTAAAAATTACTTGTTTTTGTGCAGATTATTTCATTAAATTAGCGCAGTATAAAAATTTTAAGAGAAAATGGAAGTAAAAAAGAACCCAAAAGCGAATCTGGAAAAGCATAATAAACAGTTTATGTTGTTAGGTTTGGCCCTGGCTCTCATTCTTATTTACATAGGAATTGAATGGAAAACGTTTGAAAGAACTGTTTCTGACCTGGGATTAGCGAATATTGAGGCTGAAGAAGAAATTGATATACCAATTACTGAAAGAATTCAAGAAATTAAACCACCACCTCCACCACCTCCAGCACCTGAAAAAATTGAGATAGTTGAGGATGAGGCGGATATTGAAGAAACCGTGTTAGAATCTACTGAAACAGATGAATCTGAAGCCGTTGAAGTGGAAGAAATTGAAGAGATCGTTGAAGATGAGGAAGTGATTGATGATGTACCATTTGCAATTATTGAAAACGTGCCTGTTTACCCTGGTTGTAAAGGAAGCAATGATGAAAAGAAAAAGTGTATGGTTGAAAAGATTACCAAACACGTAAACAGAAAATACAATACTGGTCTGGCTGGAGATCTAGGTTTGAGTCCAGGAAAGAAAAGAGTTTATGTTCAATTTAAAATTGACAAAACCGGAAAAATTACAGACGTTAGAGCCAGAGGGCCGCACGCAAGATTAGAAAAAGAAGCGATCAGAGTAGTGAAGCTATTACCTGATATGACACCTGGTAAACAAAGAGGAAGACCTGTAGGTGTAAAATATACACTACCCATTACACTGGTAGTTGAGTAATTCTCTCCTTAAAGCATTGAAAGACCATATATAAAAATTTATATGGTCTTTTTTTTTGTCCAATGATTAGTGAACTTGCCATTCAGGTATCCTGAATCTAGTTAAACATGATAAAAATCATATTTTATTTTTCACTAATCAGCTAACTTAGAAGGTATTATAAACCACATCTATCATGTTAGCGAAAAAAAGTACCCAGGCACAATTATCACCTCATAGAAAACTCTTCTTTCAATTAGGACTTGTACTTACGCTGATCATAATATATATAGGGATCGAATGGAAAACTGTAGACCGATACGTTGGAGAACTTCAACAAGTATCCATAGATTCAGAAGAGATCATTGAAATACCCATTACTCAAAGGATCTTAGAAGTAAAACCTCCACCTCCTCCTCCACCTGCTCCTGAAAAAATTGAAATTGTGAACAATGAGGAAGATATCATAGAAACGGTATTGGAATCAACCGAAACTGATGAATCCGAATTTGTAGAAGTTACAGAATACGAAGATATTGAAGAGATTATTGAAGAAGAAGAAATGTTAAAAGATATCCCTTTTGCCATTATTGAAGAAGCTCCGGTATATCCCGGATGTAAAGGGAACAAAAAAGATCTTCGAGATTGTTTACAGGAGAAAATCAACAAGCATGTGCACAAACATTTTAATGCTGATATCGCACAGGATCTTGGCTTGACCGCGGGAAAGAAAAAAGTCTATGTTCAATTTAAAATTGATAAAACAGGAGACATCGTGGATATCAGAGCACGAGGACCTCACAATCGTTTGGAAAAAGAAGCCGTACGCGTTGTGAAACTTCTACCGCAAATGACCCCAGGTAAACAGCGCACCAAACCGGTACGGGTATCCTACACCCTCCCAATAACACTTGTTGTCATACAATAAAAGTACCTAAACTACAGGACTAAGAAGCCCTTCTATTCTTTATGAATCTAATGGCAGGTATCAGTATAAATTTGTAAATTTGAATTTATAAATGACGTGAATGATTCCAAATCTAAATAATTTACCTTCTTACGATTCTGTTGGTGTTCAAGAACGAGTTGACAGGTTTTGTAAGAGGAGTATTAAAAAATCCTCCAAGGTTGAAGGCTTAAAATTAGCTCTTAGTATGATTGATTTGACAACCCTGGAAGGTAAAGACACCCCGGGGAAGGTTCAGCAATTGTGCTATAAGGCGCTGCACCTTCATGATCGATTAGAAAATATTCCTACAGTAGCCGCAATTTGTGTTTATCCAACCTATGTTAAGATTGCAAAAACTGCTTTGGGAAATTCCGGGATTCAAGTTGCCTCAGTGGCAACTGCCTTCCCAAGCGGGCAATCCAGCAGAAACACCAAAATTATAGACACAAAATTTGCGGTTGATCAAGGAGCTGATGAAATTGATATGGTGATTTCAAGAGGTGAGTTTTTGGCTGGAGAATACAATTTTGTATTTGATGAAATAGCTGCAGTGAAGGAAGCTTGCGGTAAAGCACACTTAAAGGTTATTCTCGAAACTGGAGAATTAGATACTTTGGACAATGTGAGAAAAGCCAGTGAAATTGCTATGTATGCCGGAGCTGATTTTATAAAAACATCTACGGGGAAGATTCAGCCTGCGGCAACCATGCCCGTAACCTATGTAATGCTTGATGCGATTAAAGATTTTTATCTGAAAACGGGTACTATTATCGGAATGAAACCTGCGGGAGGGATTTCCACTTCAAAAATTGCCTTGCAGTATTTGGTGATGCTCAACGAAGTATTGGGAGAAAAATGGATGAATAAGACCTATTTTAGATTTGGAGCAAGTAGTTTGGCCAATGATATTCTAATGCAATTAGTAAAATCTGAAACAGGTTTTTATCAATCCTCTAATTATTTTTCAAAGGATTAAACATGACAAAAAAAACAGACAGCACAGTGTTTAAGGCTTCATGGGCTTATGAACCAGCCCCGGAAAGTACCGATCACATAGAAGTTAAAAAACAATATGATCTTTTTATCGACGGAGAATTTGTTGCTCCTTCAAAGGGAGTCTATTTTGATTCAATCAATCCGGCGAACCATACATTTATTTCGAAAATTGCAGAAGCCTCTTCAGAAGATGTAGATAAAGCAGTAGTAGCGGCTGGGAAAGCCTTTAAAAAATGGTCTGCACTTTCAGGCAGGGAACGGGGAAAATATATCTTTAGAATCGCAAGACTGATTCAGGAAAGGGCGAGAGAATTATCCGTGATTGAAAGCCTGGATGGCGGAAAACCAATTCGTGAATCAAGAGACATAGATATTCCTCTTGCTGCAAACCATTTCTTCTATTACGCTGGCTGGGCAGATAAACTTTCTTATGCCTTCCCGAATCGCGAAGTAAAACCTTTAGGGATTGTTGGCCAAATCATCCCATGGAATTTTCCATTATTGATGGCTGCCTGGAAGATTGCACCTGCTTTGGCTACTGGAAATACCATCGTACTTAAACCCGCTGAAACAACACCTTTAACAGCCTTAAAACTGGCTGAAATTATCAAAGATAGTGGCCTTCCCAAAGGAGTTGTGAATATTGTGACGGGTGCAGGCGAAACAGGAGCCGCGATTGTAGAGCATCCTGATATCAAAAAAATAGCCTTTACAGGTTCTACGGGAGTCGGAAAATATATTCAAAAGGCAATTGCCGGAACTGACAAGAAGCTAACGCTTGAATTAGGAGGCAAAGGTGCTAATATTATTTTTGAAGATGCAGCCATTGACCAGGCGGTGGAAGGTATCATCAATGCTATATTCTTTAACCAGGGACATGTGTGTTGCGCAGGTTCGCGTTTGTTTGTGCAGGAATCGATAGCAAAAACAGTTATAGAAAAACTTAAAGGACGCATGAATTCGTTAATGATCGGTGATCCTTTGGATAAAAATACAGATATCGGTGCGATTAATTCTGAAAAACAATTGCAAACGATTGAAAATTATATTGAAATAGGTTTGAATGAAGGTGGTGAAATTTACCAACCTGATTGTGATATCCCGGAAAATGGAAACTGGTGTAAACCTACACTGTTCATAAATGTATCGCAATCACATCGCATTGTTCAGGAAGAGATATTTGGTCCTGTTTTAGCAATTCAAACTTTTAGAACGATCGATGAAGTAATTGAAAAGGCAAATAATACACCATATGGATTGTCTGCTGGTGTCTGGACTGAAAAGGGCGCCAAGATATTTCACCTGACCCAGCACTTAAAAGCGGGTGTCGTTTGGGCCAATACATTTAATAAATTTGATCCGACCTCTCCATTTGGTGGTTATAAGGAAAGTGGCTTTGGAAGAGAAGGCGGTCTTCATGGCCTTAAACCCTATGTAAAATTTGAATAATATGAGCAGGATAGACATACTTAAGACGTATAAATTATATATTGGTGGTAAATTTCCAAGAACAGAATCCGGCAGGTATTTTCCGTTGCATGATAAAAAAGGACAACTTCTGGCCAATATGTGTTTAGCATCACGTAAGGATTTTAGAAATGCAGTAGTTGCCGCAAGAAAAGCCCAGGCTTCCTGGCAACAAGCGACTGCCATGAACAAAGGTCAAATCCTTTACAGGATCGCCGAAATGCTAGAAGGTAGAAAGGATCAGTTTGTTTCTGAGCTTACGATTCAAGGTTACAGTTCAAAAAAAGCCAAAGAGGAAGTTGAAGCTTCCATTGACAGGTTGGTGTATTATGCCGGCTGGAGTGATAAGTATCAACAGTTATTCAGTGCTGTAAATCCAGTTGCCAGTGCTCATTTTAATTTTTCTGCACCAGAACCTATGGGGGTCGTTTCCGTTGTTGCCCCGGAAGAACAAGGCTTGTTGGGTCTTGTCTCTGTGATCGCTCCGGCTATGGTGGGCGGTAATACGATGATCGTATTAGCCAGTAATTCCTTGCCATTAAGCTCGATTTCCTTTGCTGAAGTATTGAATTCATCGGATGTACCGGCAGGTGTCATAAATATCCTTACAGGAGAACGAAAAGAATTGCTTTCCCATATGGCTTCACATATGGATGTGAATGCAATTATTTATGCCGGCAACAACTCGGAGGAAATTAAAGGTATTTCAGAACTTTCAAGTGAAAACATCAAACGTGTAATTATTCACAAAAAGAAGGATTGGCTGGGAGATCAAAATGAATCGCCCTATTTTATAGAAAAAACTCAGGAAATAAAAACCACCTGGCATCCAACCAAAGTATAAATCTAAATTTTAAAGAGCCTTAAATCATATTTTTATGGGAAAACAAGATTTTTTTGCGCATGAATCTGCTGTTATAGATGATCCATGTATCATTGGAAAAGGAACGAAAATCTGGCACTTTAGTCATATTATGGCTAATTGCAGTCTTGGAGAAAATTGTAACGTTGGACAAAATGTTGTGATTTCACCTGATGTCCATCTTGGAAAAAATGTAAAAGTTCAAAACAATGTTTCAATTTATACCGGGGTAAATTGCGAGGATGATGTGTTTTTGGGGCCTTCGATGGTTTTTACCAATGTCATCAACCCTCGAAGTGCTGTGAATCGTAAAACTGAATATATGAAAACGACCGTTAAGAAGGGTGCAAGTATAGGAGCCAACGCTACTATTGTCTGCGGTAACGATATCGGTGAATTCGCATTTATAGGAGCAGGCGCTGTGGTCGTAAAAGAAGTTAAACCATATGCTTTGGTTGTTGGGAACCCATCAAAACAAATTGGTTGGATCAGTGAATTTGGGCATCGTCTTCAGTTCGATGAAAATGGAATTGGTATTTGCCCCGAAAGTCATGAAAAATATCAATTAAAAAATGAGCTTGTTCATAAAATAAATTAGATTTGTAGCGTTTTACTTTTAGTCAAAACCCAGTGGCTTTAATAACCGTACCAAATTCATATGAGACATTTTCTTTTTTTCTTATTGATCAGCCTATCAATTGCCTTGCAGGCTCAAGAGAGTAAACCTCCTGTATATCCGGGATGTGAAGAAGTTCCTCTTGATGGTATCATGGCTTGTTTTAATGATGAATTAAAAGCAGCGGTCATTGAGGAATTTAAGGTGCCTGAAATCGCTGAAAATGAAGATTACAAAGGCACGATTAAGATTGTTTTTGTCGTTAGTAAAGAAGGACAGTTCGAAGTGCTCTATGTCAATGCCATGTACCAGGAATTAGAGGATGAAGTGCATCGGGTATTTAAAACCCTCCCCGCTGTGCAAGCCCCCACCTATAACGGGCGTGCCATAGATGAAAGATACCAGCTCCCAATTGCTATTCCATTAAGTGACAATACGAAAGAAGTAGTTGTTGTTGATGATAAAAAAAGTATGGATGATGCGATTCCCGATCTCGCTGACACCTTATTTCCAGAATTTCAAAGTGAATTAAATATTCCCTTTGTCCATCAGGAATATGATGATATTATTTATCATATGAATATGGATGAAAACACGCATACTGCCTCTAAACCTTATTTATTTAATGAGGTGAAACCTTATATTAACTTAGAAGCGAAAAGAACCAGCCTTTTAAAAAACAGAGAAACATGGGGTGGTCGTAAATTACATAACGAACATTTAGCTTTGGTAAAAGGCAAAAACTATTGGTTCACCTTAAATCCTGTTTTTGACCTGCAACTGGGGAAAGACAATTCAGACTTAGAATATACCTATAATAATACACGGGGTTTACAGATTCAAGGCTCTTTGGGTGAAAAGTTTAGTTTTTCGACCTCATTTTATGAAAGCCAGGGAAGGTTTGCAGAGTATGTGAATGATTATATTGAATTAAGAAAACCTAATGAAAGTGCAGGAGTGGTTCCTGGCAGAGGAAGAGCCAAACGATTTAAAGAAGATGCTTTTGACTATCCGGTTGCGGAGGCATATCTGAGCTATACCCCAAACAAATTCTTTAATTTTCAATTTGGGAATGGTAAAAACTTTATCGGAGACGGTTACCGGTCTATGTTTTTGTCCGATGTTGCTTCACCATACCCATTCTTAAAAATCAGCACTACGTTTTGGAAGATCAAATACACCAACCTATGGATGTGGATGGATGATGTAAGACCTGACGCAATTACTGGTAATTCTAATTTCAGAAAATACGTGGCCATGCATCATTTAAGCTGGAACGTGACCAAGCGATTTAATATAGGCCTGTTTGAATCTGTGATTACCAATGAAGAAAGTAGCCCTAACGGTTTTGATATTTCTTTTTTTAATCCCATTATTTTTTATAGATCTGTAGAATTTAACCGAGGATCTAGATCTGGAAATGCTAATATTGGTCTTAATATGAAGTACAGAATCAAAGATAATATCAGTGTTTATACCCAGTTTTTAATTGATGAAATGACAACCAGCAGGGTATTTGACGGAACAGGATACTGGGGCAATAAATTTGCCTTCCAATTAGGTGCTAAATATTACAATGCTTTCAAAGTAGATGGATTGATGCTGCAAGGAGAATTTAACTGGGTAAGGCCGTATACCTATGCACATGGGGATACTAAATTAAACTCTGGGCATTTCAACCAGCCTTTGACTCATTTATGGGGAGGAAATTTTTATGAAGCGATCGGAATTGCCCGCTACAAAAAAGATCGCTGGTTTGGGACTGCCAAATTGATTGCCGGTAAAAAAGGATTTGACTTTGTTTCAGAAGGTGAAGACACCAGTTATGGTGGCGATATTTGGCGCTCTTATAACGAAAGAGTTGCTGATGAAGGCAATGATGTCGGTCAGGGAAATTCTACGGATATTTTTGTCGCTGATTTCCAGGGAGGCTATGTGGTGAACCCTGTGACGAATTTACAATTGTTCGGTGGGGTTACTTTTAGAAACTTCTCTCCGGGTCCGGATCCATCAGGAAATGTGATTTCTGAAAACAATAC